>NZ_JBIUWM010000074.1:0-21946 GCF_044743445.1 Pseudomonas sp. NPDC087615
GGTTTCCCCATGTGAGAGTAGGTCATCGTCAAGATTAAATTCCGAAACCCCAATTGCGAAAGCAGTTGGGGTTTTGTTTTGCCCGCAGGAAAGTTTTTGCTCGTGCTTCGATTGCCCAGCCGTCGCAAGATCTGCCATCGGGAAAAAACCTTCTGAAGTAACCCGGCAGTTTTTGGTATGGTGCAGCTCTTTTTTTCATGGACTGATGCCATGCCTATGGATCGGCACTCATTTATGTCAAAGAGTTGCTGTAGAAATGCCTGAACCAATCCCGATCAAGGATCACGAGAAAGAGACGCGGCTGGTCAACAAACGCTTGATCGCCTGCGCCTTTTTTGTCTTCGTTATTAGCTGTGCGCTGGTGGTACGCCTTTACATCCTGCAAGTAGTCGAGTTCGATTACCACTCAACCATTTCAGAAAACAATCGCGTCCATGTCTTGCCGATCCCGCCCACACGCGGACTGATCTACGACCGCAATGGCGTGCTATTGGCAGATAACCGTCCCAGTTACAACCTGAGCATCACTCGCGAGCGTGCCACCAACGTCAATCAGGAACTGGACGAGGTCATCAATCTCCTACACTTACCTGCGGAAGATCGCACGGTATTCGATAAGGCGCTGAAGCAGTCCCGCCACCCGTTCACTCCGGTAACGCTGTTCTATGAACTGACCGAACAGCAGATCGCTGTGTTGGCGGTCAATGAGTTCCGTTTGCCTGGCCTGGATGTCGAACCACAGTTCGTTCGACATTACCCATTCGGCATGCACTTCGCTCACTCAATTGGTTATGTCGGCCGAATCAACGAAAAAGAATCCAAGACCCTCGACTCGGTGGAATACCGCGGCACCCAATCCATCGGCAAAACCGGTATCGAACGCTTCTATGAAGCGCAACTGCACGGTCACGTCGGTTATGAGGAAGTGGAAACCAACGCTCAAGGCCGAGTGCTACGGGTACTCAAACATACAGATCCCGTGCCGGGCAAAAACATTGTCCTGAGCCTCGACGTCAAATTGCAGGAGGCTGCCGAAGCAGCTTTGGGGAATCGCCGCGGTTCCGTCGTGGCGCTCGATCCGAGCAGTGGCGAGGTGTTAGCCATGGTCAGCAACCCGAGTTTTGACCCGAACCTGTTCGTTACTGGCATCAGCTCCAAGGAGTATTCGGCGCTCCGTGACTCCATCGATCGACCGCTATTCAACCGTGTACTTCGGGGCTTGTACGCGCCGGGTTCGACGATCAAGCCGGAAGTCGCGATCGCCGGTCTCGATGCGGGCGTTGTCACGCCGCAGACCCGCGTGTTCGATCCGGGCTACTACCAACTCCCGGACTACGATCACAAGTACCGCAACTGGAACCACAGCGGTGACGGTTGGGTAGACATGGACGCAGCGATCATGCGCTCCAACGACACCTACTTCTATGACTTGGCGCACAAGCTGGGCATTGATCGCCTGCACGACTACATGGCGATGTTCGGCTTGGGTGAGAAAGTCTCGCTGGATATGTTCGAAGAATCCCCCGGTCTGATGCCATCTCAAGCCTGGAAGCGTGCGACACGGCGGCAGGCCTGGTACCCGGGCGAAACGGTCATCCTCGGTATCGGTCAAGGCTACATGCAGGTCACGCCTTTGCAACTGGCGCAGGCGACTGCGTTGATCGCAAACAAAGGCGTGTGGAACCGACCGCACTTGGCCAAGACCGTCGATGGTGTGGCACCGGTCGATGAGCATCCGATGCCGAATATCGTGCTCAAGGACCCGCGCGACTGGGAGCAGGTCAACCACGGCATGCAGATGGTGATGCACGCTCCCCGCGGCATTGCTCGCGCGGCAGCAGCGGGCGCGCAATATCGAATCGCCGGCAAGAGCGGCACGGCACAGGTGGTGGCGATCAAGCAGGGTGAGCGCTACAACCGTGAGAAGACTCTCGAACGCCACCGCGACAATGCCTTGTTCGTCGGCTTCGCGCCGGCCGAAGATCCAAAGATTGCGGTTTCGGTGATGATTGAAAACGGCGAAGCCGGTGGTCGTGTCGCCGGTCCCGTAGTACGGCAGATCATGGACGCCTGGCTACTCGATCAAGACGGTCATCTTAAGCCGCAATACGCGGCGCCAACCAAAGCACCGGGCAATCCGCACGTTTAACCGGCAACAGCTTTACAGCACAGGCTCTCACAGGCTGAGCATGTGCTGGAAGCTGTCGAGAAATATCGTTTCAACGCGGCGGCACGGTTGTTGCGCGAAAGATTCGGCACTACAAGCATCAGGCCCCGGGTACCGGGCAACCCATGTCACCTTCTTCACACTTCAAATACTGCTTCAGCGTCTCAACCCGGACTTTGGTCACGGCCGTCATGCAGCTACTGTAAATCAGCGGGTAAACGCTGCCGCCCGCCGCCCCGGATGACGAAAACGCGCACTCGGCATCGCGAAACCCGATCCACGCCCGCTGCGCATTGACCAACAGCTTCTTGCTATCCGGGTTGTCCTTCAGCCAGCCGGTGATCTGCTGATATACGGTATTCAGCTCTTTGTCCGCCGCTTTGAAGTCCTGTCCGGCGCATTGATTCATCGTCGCCTGATCGCTGGCGTTGGCGCAATCGATGGCGGCGTGGGCGAGGGGGGTGAACAGAAATGGCGTCAGGGCCAGGAGCAGGCGTGGGGACATGGGAGTTCTCGCTATGTCGGATGAAAGTGCAGAGTAGTGTAACGACTGTGTGGATCCTATTCAGGTACGCGTTGGCTGGAGGCTTCAAGCAAGCGGTCTGCGGTCGCGGTAATCTCCTCGCCTTCATGCAGCAGTTCCAGCCATTTGGCAGGAATGGCCCGGACGCCGTAGAAGGCACCACAACGCTGCTTCCAATGACTCGACGCTGTAGCCGCTACCGCGTATTTCGTTTGCCGATTTTTCGAGGTATTCACCTCGGGCCAGCGCAGCGACTTTGGGTTGGGTGAAGGTCGTGAGGGCGTGCTCGAGCAAGATGTTTTTCGCTGTTCCGAGCAGGGTTTTGCCGATCAGTTCGGCAAATAGTAAGCAGCATTCGATGGCTTCAGGCGCCGCCTGGGTTGTTCGCGAACTGTCGGCGGCAAACTTTCGTACCTGTTCTACGTCGGGAAAGTAAAACAGCATCACCGGCGCCAGCCGCATCAGGGAGCCGTTGCCAGCAGTGTACGGGTCGGCTGATCCAGCAAAGGGCTCACCTGTTTGCTGATACTGCGAGAGCGCCTGACTGACGGTCATGCCGATATCAAAACATTCGCCGGTAGAACTGAGGTAACCCCATTTCCACCAGTTGAGATAGCGGCCTATCTGGTCTGTGGCATCGAAACCGTTTTTATTCAGCAGACTTTCCGCCAGGCACAGAGCCATCGATGTGTCGTCCGTCCATTGCCCCGGCTTCAAGTTGAAAGGACCACCACCGACCATGTCGGTCAATGGTTGGAATGAACCGCGCGGTTTGAACTCAACCGTGGTGCCGACCGCGTCGCCGCAAGCCAGGCCCAACAGGGCGCCGCGATACCGTTCGGTGAGGGATGGCTGCATGATTCTTCTTTGCTTCGTTCAGTTCCCGGGAACAGGTATCAGTTTCATCCGTTCAGAGGCGCTTGAAACGCTGCGGGATGTGTCATTGCAGGTGAACAGCCGCACTGCTTTGATACAACTTCAGGTTGGACATGTGGTCATACAAGCCTACTGTTCAGAACAGGAGGTGACGTATGAAACCAGTACCCAATAGTTTCGAACGCAAAATCACGCTCAGGGCGCCACGTTCTCATGTCTGGCGTGCATTGGTCGATGCCGAGGCGTTTGGCCAGTGGTTTGGGGTGGCACTGGAGGGCAGGCGTTTTATTGCCGGCGAATGGACGCAAGGGCAAGTCACGTATCCGGGTTTTGAGCACGTTTTATGGAATGTGCTGGTCGAGCGAGTCGAGCCGCAGCAACTATTTTCATTCCGCTGGCATCCGTATGCGGTCAATCCGAAGATCGACTATTCCCAAGAGCCCACCACGCTGGTCAAGTTTGAGCTGCAAGATTACGAGGAAGGCACCTTGCTGAAGGTGTCAGAGTCAGGTTTTGCACACATTCCGGATATTCGTCAGAAGGAGGCGTATTACATGGACAGCCGTGGCTGGGAAGAACAGTTGAGCCGCTTGGAACACTTTCTGATTGACAGTGCCAGGGCCCGTCAGGGGGCTGGGGGGTGAGGTTGGGTATGTTGGCCGCTGTGTGGTTTCTGCCGGAATACGCCTATGGGCCGCTGAAAGTCGAACAAATTGCGGATTTGAAGCCCCGCGCCTGACACGTCTAAGGGTTTTCGGAAGGGGTCGTATGGCGAATGTCCTACACGCGATGGTAGTTATGTCGACTATTGCCGATTGGATCCCACGCGTAATCTACACACATCAACTGAAGCACAGGGAGTACTTCAGGATCACGGATGATCGACCATTGCAAGGATCGCTGCCGACAGGGAGTCGATAATGGTCTTGGGAAAAACCCGCTTCGGCGGGTTTTTTTTCGTCCGTAAAAAAGTGCCGGTATAACCTATTGCTGGGGGAGAGCAAGCTCCCTCCCAGCAGGTACGGTGTGGATCAAGAGGCGATAAGCTGCCGCAGCACGTAATGCAGGATTCCGCCCGCCTTGAAGTACTCCACTTCATTCAAGGTATCGATGCGGCACAGCACGTCGATTTTCTCCTGCTGCCCGTATTCACGGGTGATCACCAGCGGCAGGTTCATCCGCGGCGTCAGCTCAATGCCGCTCAGGCCCTTAATCTCGAAGGTTTCCTTGCCGGTCAGGTGCAGGCTCTTGCGGTTTTGGTCGAGCTTGAACTGCAGCGGCAATACGCCCATGCCCACCAGATTGGAGCGGTGGATGCGCTCGAAACTTTCGGCAATCACCGCTTTGACACCCAACAGGTTGGTGCCTTTAGCCGCCCAGTCACGGCTGGAGCCGGTACCGTATTCCTGTCCGGCGATCACCACCAGGGGTGTTCCCGAAGCCTGATATTTCATGGCCGCGTCGTAGATCGCCAGTTTTTCACCCGTGGGAATGTAGATCGTGTTGCCGCCTTCTTCACCGCCGAGCATCTCGTTGCGGATGCGGATGTTGGCAAAGGTGCCGCGCATCATCACTTCATGGTTGCCGCGCCGCGAGCCGTAGGAGTTGAAGTCCCGCGGTTCCACGCCTTTTTCGCGCAGGTAACGCCCGGCCGGACTGTCGGTCTTGATGTTGCCGGCAGGGGAGATGTGGTCGGTGGTCACCGAATCGCCGAGCAAAGCCAACACCCGCGCGCCTTTTACATCCTTGATCTCTGGCAGTGGGCCAGAAATCTCGTCGAAAAACGGCGGATGCTGGATGTAGGTCGAATCGTCCTGCCACACATAAGTTGCCGCTTGTGGCACCTCGATGGCTTGCCACTGTTCGTCGCCGGCAAACACCTCGGCGTATTCCTTGTGGAACATCGCGGTGTTGACCTGATTCACCGCGTCGGCGATTTCCTTGCTGCTTGGCCAGATATCGCGCAGGTATACCGGATTGCCTTGTGGGTCATTGCCCAACGGTTCGCTGCTGATATCGGTACGAACAGTGCCGGCCAGCGCGTAAGCCACCACCAGCGGCGGTGAGGCCAGCCAGTTGGTTTTCACCAATGGATGCACTCGACCTTCGAAGTTGCGATTGCCGGACAGCACCGAAGCGACAGCAAGGTCGGCGTTCTGAATGGCTTTCTCGATCGGCTCTGGCAGCGGGCCGGAGTTGCCGATGCAGGTGGTGCAACCGTAACCCACCAGCGAAAAGCCAAGCTGATCGAGGTATTGCGTCAGCCCCGCCGCGTTGTAGTAATCGGTGACCACTTTCGAGCCTGGCGCCAACGAACTCTTCACCCACGGTTTACGGGTCAGACCTTTTTCCACGGCTTTTTTGGCCAAGAGCCCGGCGGCCATCATCACGCTCGGGTTGGAGGTGTTGGTACACGAGGTGATGGCGGCGATAACCACGGCGCCGTTTTTCAGTCGATAGGTGCGCCCCTCGTATTCGTACTCCGTTTCACCGATGAGATCGGCATTACCCACGGCCACGCCGCCGCCACCTTCGCTTTCCAGGCGTCCTTCTTCTTTGCTGGTGGGTTTGAATTGCAGATCGAGGAAGTCGCTGAAGGCTTGCGCGACATTGGGCAATGAAACGCGATCCTGCGGCCGTTTTGGCCCGGCGAGGCTCGCTTCGACGGTGCCCATGTCCAGCGCCAGGCTGTCGGTGAACTCCGGCTCCTGACCGGGCAGACGCCACAACCCCTGAGTCTTGGTGTAAGCCTCTACCAGTTTCACCACTTGTGGGGGGCGCCCGGACAGGCGCAGGTATTCCAGGGTCACGTCATCGACCGGAAAGAAACCGCACGTTGCGCCATATTCCGGGGCCATGTTGGCGATGGTCGCGCGGTCAGCCAGCGGCAGGTCGGCGAGGCCGTCGCCATAGAACTCGACGAATTTGCCGACCACGCCTTTCTTGCGCAGCATTTGCGTGACGGTCAGCACCAGGTCTGTCGCGGTGATGCCTTCCTTGAGTTTGCCGGTCAGTTTGAAACCGACCACTTCCGGAATCAGCATCGACACCGGTTGCCCAAGCATCGCCGCTTCGGCTTCGATCCCGCCGACACCCCAGCCCAGCACGCCAAGGCCATTGATCATGGTGGTGTGGGAGTCGGTGCCCACTAGCGTATCGGGGAAGGCATAGGTGCGACCGTCTTCCTCTTTGGTCCACACCGTGCGGCCGAGGTATTCGAGGTTGACCTGGTGGCAGATCCCGGTGCCCGGCGGCACCACGCTGAAGTTGTCGAAAGCGCTCTGGCCCCAACGCAGGAAGGCATAACGCTCGCCGTTGCGCTGCATTTCGATGTCGACGTTCTGCTCGAAAGCGCTGGCGGTGGCGAATTTGTCGACCATCACCGAGTGGTCGATCACCAGGTCCACCGGCGACAGCGGGTTGATCCGCTGCGGATCACCACCGGCCTTGGCCATGGCGGCGCGCATCGCGGCGAGATCGACCACAGCCGGTACACCGGTAAAATCTTGCATCAATACCCGGGCCGGGCGGTACTGGATCTCGCGGTCGGAGCGGCGCTCCTTGAGCCACGCGGCAATCGCCCTGAGGTCGGCGCCGGTGACGGTTTTTTCATCTTCCCAGCGCAGCAGGTTTTCCAGCAGAACTTTCAGCGACATCGGTAGCTTGTCGATATTGCCAAGGCTTTTGGCAGCATCCGGCAGGCTGAAATAGTGGTAGGTCGTATCGTCGATTTGCAGTGTTTTAAGCGTCTTCAGACTATCGAGGGACGGCATTACGATCACTCCTTTGAATCCGCACGGCTACGGATCGGGGGACGAATAGAGCTTTAAAACTAGCCCTGTTTTCATTAGCTGGCTAATAACTGGACTCTATGACGAAGTCCAAGGTTCCGACATCGGCTATCATGCGCCGGTTTTCGTGACAGGCTTTGCCGCAACGCAAGGCTTGAGCATCGCGCAGGGGCCGAATGTCCGCCCTCTGCCCAGGAGTAAGAATGAACACCCTATTCATGCATTGCCGGCCAGGTTTCGAAGGCGAAGTCTGCTCGGAGATTTCCGACCTCGCCGCCCAACTCAACGTGGCCGGTTACGCCAAAGCCAAAACGGCCACCGCCTGCGCCGAGTTTGTCTGCACCGAAGAAGACGGCGCCGAGCGCCTGATGCGTGGTCAGCGTTTTGCCGAGCTGATCTTCCCGCGCCAATGGGCGCGTGGCGTTTTCATCGATCTGCCGGAAACCGACCGTATCAGCGTGATCCTCGCGCACATGGCCGATTTCCCGGTGTGCGGCAGCCTTTGGCTGGAAGTCGTCGACACCAACGACGGCAAGGAACTGTCGAACTTCTGCAAGAAGTTCGAAGGGCCGCTGCGTAAAGCGTTAACCGGCGCCGGCAAACTGGTGGAAGACGCCAGCAAGCCGCGTCTGTTGCTGACCTTCAAGAGCGGCCGCGAAGTGTTTCTCGGTATGGCGGACGCGGGTAACTCGGCGATGTGGCCGATGGGTATCCCACGTTTGAAGTTCCCGCGTGAGGCGCCAAGCCGTTCGACTCTGAAGCTGGAAGAGGCCTGGCACCACTTCATCCCGCGTGATCAGTGGGAAGATCGTCTACACAGCGACATGACCGGCGTCGATCTTGGCGCCGCGCCGGGTGGCTGGACCTGGCAACTGGTCAACCGCGGCATGCTGGTGACCGCCATCGACAACGGCCCGATGGCCGAAAGTCTGATGGACACGGGGTTGGTGCAGCACTTGATGGCTGACGGTTTTACCTTCAAGCCCAAGCAACCGGTGGACTGGATGGTTTGCGACATCGTCGAGAAACCGGCGCGTAACGCCGCGATGCTCGAAGAGTGGATCGGCGAGGGGCATTGCCGTGAGGCGGTCGTGAACCTGAAGCTGCCGATGAAGCAGCGTTATGCCGAAGTGAAGCGTCTGCTTGAGCGCATTGCCGATGGTTTCAAGGCGCGTGGGATCAAGGTTGATATCGGCTGCAAGCAGCTGTATCACGACCGCGAAGAGGTCACGTGCCACTTGCGCCGGCATGACGTTAAAAAAACCAAATCCCGCTGAAGCACCACAGGGTTAGACGATATACCCGGCAATGCGCGACAATGCCGGCCAGTTTCAGGAGTGAATCATGAGTGAAATGATCGACATGCCGGTCGACGGTACCCTCGATGCCACTGGCCTCAATTGCCCGGAGCCGGTGATGATGCTGCATCAGCATATCCGTGATCTGGCACCCGGCGGCCTGCTCAAGGTGATCGCCACCGACCCTTCGACCCGTCGCGACATTCCCAAGTTCTGCGTGTTTCTCGACCATGAACTGGTTAGCCAGCATGAAGAGGCTGGTACTTACCTGTACTGGATTCGCAAGAAACAAGCCTGAGCCTCAGGCCAAACCCAATGTGGGAGCGGGCTTGCTCGCGAATGCCGTTTTTCAGTCACCTACAATGGCGACTGAGATACCGCTTTCGCGAGCAAGCCCGCTCCCACATTTTTTTGGTTTAAGTGGACTTAGCCCAGCGAACGGCTGATACGGATACGCTTGCGCGCGCTGCGGGTCAGACGAATCGACAACATGAACGCCGCACAACTCAGGCCGACGATCAAACCTTGCCACAAACCGCTCGGGCCACGTGGCGCGCCGAGCCAATCACTCAGGCCGAGGGCATAACCCACCGGCAGACCGATGCCCCAATAGGCGAACAGGGTCAGGATCATCGTCACGCGTGTGTCCTGATAACCACGCAGCGCGCCGGCGGCGGTGACCTGGATCGCGTCGGAAAACTGAAACAGCGCCGAATACACAATCAGCATCGCGGCGATGTGAATCACCGTCGGGTCAGCGGTGTAGATCGCCGCAATCGGCTCGCGCAACAGCAGCATCATGCTCGCCGACAAGCAGGCGTAGGCCAATGCGGTCCCCATGCCGACGCCCGCCGCAAAACGCGCTTCACGCGGTTCTTCCCGGCCCAGAGCCTGGCCCACGCGCACGGTAACTGCCATGCCCAGTGAGTAAGGAATCATGAACACCAGCGAGCTGACGTTGAGTGCAATCTGGTGCCCGGCCACCACGGTAGCGCCGAGGCTGCCGATCAGCAGCGCGATGACCGCGAAAATGCTCGACTCGGCAAACACGGCGATACCGATCGGCAGGCCGATCGCCAGCAGACGCTTGATGACCGCCCACTGTGGCCAGTCGAAACGGCTGAACAGTTCACTTGAACGATAGGCTGGCGCCCAGCGCTCGTAACCGGTCAGCCCCAGGGCCATCACCCACATCACGATCGCCGTGGCCCAACCGCAGCCGACGCCGCCCATGGCCGGCACGCCGAAGTGGCCATAGATGAAGATGTAGTTCAGCGGAATATTGAGCGCCAGACCGCACAGGCCCAACACCATCGCCGGCCGAGTGCGGCCCAGACCGTCACTGAAGCAGCGCAGTACGTGATAGAACGCTACCGCCGGGAGACCGCTGGCGATCCCGTGCAAATACTGCATGCAAGGGCCAATCAGCTCGCGATCGACGTTCATCAGATGCAGGATCGGCTCGGCGCCGAGCAGCATTGCGGTCGCAATTAACCCTACTGCCAACGCCAGCCACAATGCCTGCCGCACGACCGGGCCGATTTCGCTGTGAGTGCCGGCGCCGAAGCGCTGGGCGACTTTCGGCGTGGTCGCCAGCAAGGTGCCGGTCATCAGCAGAAAGACCGGTACCCAGATCGAGTTGCCCAGGGCCACCGCAGCCAGATCCCCGGGGCCGACGCGACCGGCCATTACCGTATCGACGAAACCCATGGCCGTGGTTGCCAGTTGCGCAATGATGATCGGCAACGCAAGGACGAGCAGGTTTTTCATCTCCAGGCGAACCCTGGCGGGGCGTGTGAGGGCGACGGCGACAGGTTGGTCAGTTACAGAGTTCACAGGCAAAGCGTCCACAGATGTTGATGCGCAGGGCGCCGTATTCTACGCCGCTGACGCCTTGGTCAGGAAAAATCCTCTGTTACGGATTTGTAAGCGCAACGCCTGCTGGCCCAACCGCCTATCTGCACCTAAACTGCCGATCCGCCAAAGGAGCCCGCCATGCTGATTGTTGCCGACGAAAATATTCCGTTGCTCGATGCTTTTTTTGCCGGTTTCGGTGAGATCCGCCGAGTTCCAGGCCGTTCCATCGACCGTGCGACGGTTGAACAGGCCGATGTGTTGCTGGTGCGTTCAGTGACCAGCGTCAACCGTGCGTTGCTTGAGGGCAGCAAGGTGCGCTTTGTTGGCACCTGCACCATAGGCACTGATCATCTGGATCTTGAATACTTCGCTGAAGCCGGTATCACCTGGTCGAGCGCGCCCGGCTGTAATGCCCGGGGCGTGGTCGATTACGTGCTTGGCAGTCTGATGACGCTGGCCGAAATCGAAGGCGTTGATCTGGCTCAGCGGACCTTCGGTGTTGTGGGCGCGGGCGAAGTCGGTGGTCGACTGATCACGGTTCTTAAAGGTCTGGGCTGGAACGTGAAGGTCTGTGATCCGCCGCGTCAGGCCGCCGAGGGGGGCGATTACGTCAGCCTGGAGCAGATCATCGAGCAATGCGATGTGATCAGCCTGCACACGCCATTGACCCGCAGCGGTGACGGGGCGACCTGGCATCTGTTCGATCAACAGCGTTTGCAGCAACTCAAACCAGGTGCCTGGCTCATCAATGCTGCCCGTGGCCCGGTGGTGGATAACGCCGCGCTGCGCAAAGTGCTGCTGGCGCGTGAGGATCTGCAAGCAGTGCTCGATGTCTGGGAGGCAGAACCGGAGGTCGATGTGGCACTGGCCGAACTCTGCGTGCTGGCCACGCCGCACATTGCCGGGTACAGCCTCGATGGCAAACAGCGCGGGACGGCACAGATCTATCAGGCGTACTGCGACTTTATCGGGCAGCCTGCGAGCATCCAACTCACTGACTTGCTGCCAGCCCCATGGTTGTCGCAAGTCACCTTGCATGCCGACAGCGATCCTGCCTGGGCGTTGGCGATGTTGTGCCGAGGCGTGTACGACCCGCGCCGCGATGATGCAGATTTTCGCCGCAGCCTTGTAGGCAATGTCGCTGAACAGCGTGCGGCGTTTGATGTGCTGCGCAAGCAATATCCGGTTCGGCGCGAGATTGAAGGGTTGAAGGTGCTGATTGAGGGGGATTCGCCTGTATTGCGGCAGATCGTGGCGGCACTTGGAGCGGTTGCCGTCTAGGGCACCGAACCGGCCCCTTCGCGAGCGAGCCCGCTCCCACATGGGTTGAAAGACACAGAATCCGTGTGGGAGCGGGCTTGCTCGCGAAGGGCGCGCTGCGGTCTGACAGCCACGCATAAAAAACCCGGCCAAAGGGGCCGGGTCAGGAAGACAGTGGCTATATCACTTTTGTTCGGCAGGCTTGATCAATCGCTTCTCCAGTTCGCGGCAAGCGTTCTGGATCATGTCTTCAGTGATCGGTACTTCACGCCCGTCCTTATCAATGATCGAGCAACCCAGAGTCTGGCCGGGCTTGGTGCGGATCACTTCAATCTTGTCATTGCTGCTGTGTTGCAAGGACATGGCCTGTCTCCTCATCAGGTTGTGTGCCTAGGTTAGAACCGCCACGTGACCGGGCTGTGACAATCCCCTGAGCTTTATCGGGGGCGGCATCTCCACTCAACCAGAAATGACCGTTCGTCTCAACCGGGACTTTAGACCAATAGTGTCTAGACCCTAGTCATCACGGGCATATTTAACCTGACTCATTGTGATTTACAGAGTTCCACCCCATTTGAGTGTGTAGGCTGACCCTATCCATCAGTGCAGATGTGAACCTCAATGATCCCGATGCTTTCCTCTCGACACCGGCGCGCCTTGCGTCTGACCAGTCGTTTTCTCGCCCCATATCGCTGGCCGGCCTTCGGCGCGCTGTTAGCGTTGATCGTTACGGCCGGTATTACCTTGTCGTTGGGGCAGGGGATCAAACTGCTGGTCGATCAGGGGTTCATGACCCAATCACCGCACTTGCTCAACCAATCCATAGGCATATTCATGCTGTTGGTATTGGGCTTGGCGGTCGGCACCTTTGCCCGGTTCTACCTGGTGTCGTGGATCGGTGAGCGTGTGGTGGCAGACATCCGTCGGCAGGTGTTCAACCATTTGGTTTACCTGCACCCGGGGTTTTACGAGGACAATCGCAGTTCGGAAATCCAGTCACGCCTGACGGCTGATACCGCTTTGCTGCAATCGGTGATCGGTTCGTCATTGTCGCTGTTCTTGCGCAACTTGCTGATGGTCATCGGCGGCGTCGTACTGCTCTTCATCACCAACCCCAAACTCACCAGCATCGTGGTGATCGCTTTACCGCTGGTGATTGCGCCGATCCTGATTTTCGGACGGCGCGTGCGCAATCTGTCGCGGCAGAGCCAGGACCGGATTGCCGACATCGGCAGCTACGTTTCCGAAACCCTCGGCCAGATCAAAACCGTTCAGGCTTACAACCATCAGGCGCAGGATGAGCAACGCTTTGCGACGACGGTCGAGCAGGCTTTCGAAACGGCACGCAAGCGAATCTTCCAGCGTGCGTGGCTGATTACTCTGGTCATCGTGCTGGTGCTCGGCGCTGTAGCGGTGATGTTGTGGGTCGGCGGCATGGATGTAATCGCCGGGCGGATATCTGCCGGTGAACTGGCGGCGTTCGTCTTCTACAGCCTGATTGTCGGCAGCGCTTTTGGCACATTGAGCGAAGTGATTGGTGAACTGCAACGCGCCGCCGGTGCCGCTGAACGGATTGCCGAATTGCTGCGCTCGGAAAACATCATTCAACCGCCAGCGACGGGCTTGGTGACCTTGCCGGCGCGAGTAAAAGGCGAACTGGAACTGCAGGATGTAAGGTTTTCCTACCCCTCGCGTCCGCAAAGCTACGCCGTCGATGGGTTGAATCTTACCGTTCGGGCTGGTGAAACTCTGGCGCTGGTGGGGCCGTCCGGTGCCGGTAAATCCACGGTGTATGACTTGCTGCTGCGCTTTTACGATCCGCGCGAAGGCCGAATTCTGCTGGATGGGGTGCCGTTGACCAGTCTCGATCCGCTGGATCTGCGTCGCTGTTTTGCTTTGGTTTCCCAGACGCCGGCGCTGTTCTTCGGCAGCGTGGAGGAAAATATCCGCTATGGCTGCCCATCGGCCACGCTGGAACACGTCAAGGAAGCGGCCCGAATTGCCCACGCCCATGACTTCATCGAACAAATGCCTGATGGCTATCAAACCCATCTGGGAGATGGCGGTCTGGGACTCTCTGGTGGTCAGCGCCAGCGTCTGGCCATTGCCCGGGCGTTGTTGGTGGATGCGCCGATATTGCTGCTGGATGAAGCCACCAGCGCACTCGACGCGCAAAGTGAACATCTGATCCAGCAAGCCTTGCCCAATCTCATGCACAACCGCACCACACTGGTGATCGCCCACCGTTTGGCCACGGTGAAGAACGCCGACCGGATCGCAGTGATGGACCAGGGCAAATTGGTCGCGGTAGGGACGCATCAGGAATTGATTGCCAGTAATCCGCTATATGCACGGCTGGCGGCGTTGCAGTTCAACGATGGCGTGCAGGTGATGACCGACTAAGCACCGACTCGGTCGAGCGCTATGAAAAATGCCCTTATCTCGCGATAAGGGCATTTTCTTTACCGGGTGTGATCAGCAAGATCACTGATCATCAAAATACCGCTCATGCCAATCCACTAGCGGCTGGGGTGAGTTGAGCTTCTGGCCGTAGATCACCGAATAAGACAACACGTTCTGCACGTATTGGCGGGTTTCGTCGAACGGAATGCTTTCGACCCAGACATCGAAGCTCAGGTGGTCAGCACCACGCAGCCACTGGCGCACACGGCCTGGACCGGCGTTGTAAGCGGCGGAGGCGAGGACGCGGTTGCCGTTGAACTGGCTGTGCACCTGACTCAAATAAGCAGCGCCGAGTTGGATGTTCTTGTCTGGATCAAGTACTTGCTTCGGCGAGGCCAGCGGAATGCTGAACTTGCGCGCGGTTTCCTTAGCGGTGGCAGGCATCAGTTGCATCAGCCCGCTGGCGCCAACGCCGGAGCGCGCGTCATCCATGAACGCGCTCTCCTGACGGGTGATCGCGAATACCCAACTCGAATGCAGACCGCGAACCTTGGCTTCACGCACAAGGGTATTGCGGTGGGCCATCGGGAAGCGGATGTCCAGATCGTCCCAGTATTTCGCCTGACTGATGGTGCGGATTGCCGGGAAGTACCATTTCAGGTCATAGGCCAGTTTTGCCTGGGCGACCATTTCGTCGCGGTTGAAGTGGCGGCTGACGTAATACCACTCACGACGGCCATCGACGATCTGTCCCCGGGCGTGGAATTCCAGCGCACGACGTACGCCAGGGGTGTTGCGTACTTTGTTGATCAGCGCCTGACTGAGCATCAAAGGTTTGTTGTTCAGCGAATAAGGGGATTGCGAGCGGTCGGCGGCAAGAAAACCGTAGAAGTCGCGCTCCTGGGCCAGGCTCTTGTAGAGGTGCTGCACTTGCGGGTTCTGTGGCTGTGCCAGTTCCAGGCTGCGGGCTTGCCAGTAGCGCCAGCGATTGGTGGTGGCCAGATCCTGCGGCAAGCGGCGGGTCAATTGGTAAGCATCGTCCCAACGTGCCAGACGCAGCAGCAGGCGCAGGCGCCATTCGGAAACCGTGTTGTCACGCAGTTCCGGGTCGTATTTGGTCATCACGTCCAGCGCTCGACTGTCGAAGCGTCGGGCCAGGGTCAGGCCGATTTCCCGGGCGATCGCAACTTTTTCATCGCGGGAGAAATGCATGCTGCTGGCGTAACCGTCGAGCAAGGCCATGGCTTTGTCAGGGTCTTGGCGGGCCAAGCGGCGCAGGCCGAGGCTGACCACGTCGGACATCGGTTCGTCGGCGGGGGTAAAGCGTGACGGCTGATTGAGTAACTCGGGTTTTTGCGCCACATCCACCAACAAACGACCGCGTGGGGCGAGGGTGGTCAGGCCGTTCACCAGGCTGTTGGCCAGCGCAAAGTTGCGAGCCTGAGCCGCGAGTTTGGTGCGCTGCCAGCGTTTTTGCTCGGTCAACTGACCGTCAGCGGCCCAGATACCAAACAGCGCATCACACGCAGCAGGTTGCGATTTGCCCGTGAGCCAGAGCTTGTCCGCGTTGGCGTATCCCTCGGCTTTTTGGTTATGGCTGATCTGGTACTGCGCATTGAGGCAGTCCAGTTCGGTGAAATTGAGTTTCGGGTCGTAATACTTGACGAAGGTTGTCCAATCGCCACGGTCGGCGAGCCAGCGCAACCAGCGCAGCTTCATCCAGTTGGCCTGGGGCAGGTCGCCATGCTCGGCGAGGAATTTCTCGATTTCCGCGTTGCTCGCGGTTTTGAGGCGTGCGGTCAACTCGTCGTAAGCCAGATACGGTTCCAGCGGATAATCGGCCAAGGCCTGGCTGTAACGCAAATATGGACCGGTATCGCCCTTGGCCAGGGCGCGTTTGGCTTCATCGTAATACTGGCGTTGTGTGGACAGATCCACCGCCTGGGCGGATTGAACGGCAGCGGCGGTAAGTAGAAAACAGGAAAAAACACTGAAAAGGCGACTGCGCATGAGACATCCGGGCAGAGAAATCATGACAAGTGCTGACCTCGATCAGCACTGAATTGTCTGTAGCTTAGCCTTTTGCCAGCAAGCGGCGAAAGCTTTGCGGGCCTCGCAGCACAAGTTCGCAACAAATGTTGTGCAGAGTGCTTCGACAGACAAATTGCCGGCCTGCTGAAGCCCTAACTCAGGTAGAATGCGCGCCCGGTTTTTGGAGAAGCTCATGACCCTGCTCAAATTCAGCGATGTGTCCCTTGCATTCGGCGCTATGCCGTTGTTGGACAAGGTGTCCTGGCAGATCGCCCGTGGTGAGCGGGTGTGCATCATCGGCCGCAACGGCACTGGTAAATCCAGCATGATGAAACTGGTCAAGGGCGACCAGAAGCCCGATGACGGCTCGGTGTGGCGTGCACCCGGTCTGAAAATCGGCGAATTGCCGCAAGAGTTGCCGGTGGCCGACGAGCGGACGGTGTTCGACGTGGTTGCCGAAGGCCTCGATGGCGTTGGCGCCTTGCTCGCCGAGTATCATCACCTGAGCCAGAACATCGTCACCGATGCCGATCTGGACAAACTGATGCACGTCCAGCATGACCTCGAAGCCCGCGACGGCTGGCGCTTGCAGACCCTGGTCGACAGCACTCTGAGCCGCCTGCAATTGCCGGCCGACAAGACCCTCGCCGAATTGTCCGGCGGCTGGCGTCGTCGCGTGCTGCTCGCGCAAGCATTGGTGTCAGAGCCGGATCTGCTGCTGCTCGACGAACCTACCAACCACCTGGATATCGGTGCAATTGCCTGGCTCGAAGAAGCGCTGAAGGATTTTCAGGGCGCCGTGCTGTTCATCACGCACGACCGTTCCTTTCTGCAAAACCTTGCCACGCGCATCCTCGAACTGGATCGCGGCGGCCTGATCGACTGGAACGGCGACTACGCCAGCTTCCTCGTCCACAAAGAAGCCGCGCTGGCCGCTGAAGAGACCGCCAACGCGCTGTTCGACAAGCGTCTGGCTCAGGAAGAAGTGTGGATCCGTCAGGGCATCAAGGCGCGTCGTACCCGTAACGAAGGTCGCGTCCGCGCCCTGAAAGCCCTGCGTGTTGAACGCAGTGAGCGTCGTGAGCGTACCGGCAAGGCCAACATCCAGCTGGAAACTGCCGACAAGTCCGGCAAGCAAGTGATGGTGCTGGAAAATGTCAGCTTCCATCACCCGGACGGTCCGTTCCTGATCAAGGACTTTTCGATGGTGCTGCAGCGCGGCGACCGTATCGGTCTGCTCGGCGCCAATGGCACCGGCAAGACGACTCTGCTGAAGCTGATGCTCAGCGGTCTGCAACCGACCAGCGGCAAAGTGGAAGAGGGCACCCGGATCGATGTGGCGTACTTCGACCAGTTGCGCCATCAACTGGATCTGGAGAAGACCGTGATCGACAACGTCGCTGAAGGTCGCGACTTTATCGATATCGATGGCCAGAGCCGCCATGTGCTGAGCTACCTCGGCGACTTCTTGTTCAGCCCGCAGCGTGCTCGCACGCCCGTCAAGGCGTTGTCGGGGGGGGAGCGGGCTCGCCTGCTGCTGGCAAAACTGTTCAGCAAGCCGGCTAACCTGCTGGTCCTCGACGAACCGACTAACGATCTCGACGTGGAAACCCTCGAACTGCTCGAAGAGGTGCTGCTGACCTTCAACGGTACTGTGCTGATGGTCAGCCACGACCGGGCATTCCTCGACAACGTCGTCACCAGCACCCTGGTCTTTGAAGGTGAAGGCAAGGTGCGTGAATACGTCGGTGGTTATCAGGACTGGATTCGTCAGGGCGGCTCGCCGCGTCTGCTGGGCGTAACCGAGAGCAAGTCGGGCAAGGCTGACCTGAACTCGGCGGTGGTGACGGCTGAGCCGGCTCCCGGCGCAGCGCCTGCCGTTGTTGCCCCGGCCGCGAAAAAGAAGCTGAGCTACAAGCTGCAGCGCGAACTGGAAGCGTTGCCGGGTGAGATTGACGCCAAGGAGCAGCAGATCGCCGCGGTCGAGGCTGAAATGGCCGACGCCGGTTTCTATCAGCGTCCTGCTGTCGAGACTGCCAAGGTGATTGCCTCGCTTGAGCAATTGCAGGCAGAGCTGGACTCACTGGTGGAACGTTGGGCCGAGCTGGACGCCTGATTGATCCGGATGTAAAAAAGCCCGGCGTTCAGTCATGAGCGCCGGGCTTTTTACGTGGTGTTTAGGTCCATGGTAGGAGCGAGCTTGCTCACGAAATCGGTGTGTCACTCGACATCAAATTGGATGTGCCGACGTTTTCGCGAGCAAGCCCGCCCCTGCAGGGTTATGCCTTTCACTGCTTGACCAGGTGCACCGCTAGCACGTCACAAGGCGCGCCGTGCAACACATCGTTGGCGGTCGAGCCGAGCAGCAGCGCCAGGCCATGGCGCCCATGACTGCCCACCACGATCAGATCGCACTCATGCTCCTTGGCAAAATGGTGGATTTCCTGGCGTGGCTGGCCGTAGGTCAAGTGGCAGTTGGCACCTTCGAGTTCAGAATATTTGATTTTCAGGCGCTCAAGGCGTTCCTTGGCTTGATCGAACTGCTGCTGTTGCAGTTGTGATAGATCCATTGGCACGTCGCCGCCGAAAGCCATCGCCATCGGCTCGACGATATGCACCAGCGAAAGCTTGGCGCCGTTGCTCACCGACAGCTCGCGGGCGCGATGGATAACAGGGTCGCACTCTTCAGTCAGATCTACGGCGACCAGGATGTGGTGGTAGGGCATGAGGTGCTCCTCCTGAGGTTTCAATATTGTTAAGTATGGCTGGTTTCAAGCGCATTGGTTCCAAGGTGACACAATGGGCCCTTCTAAAATCGGGAGTAGAGATATGACGGTCTGGCTGGTGGTGTCAATCCTGTTGGTGGTTTTGAGTCCTCTGGCCTGGTTGCGCCCATCGCGTGCGCAGAGTGGTCGCATTGCCCTGCGCATGGAGGCGCGGCGTATCGGTCTGGCCATGCAACTGGCGCCTCAGGAATGGCCGCACTGGCTCTCGCAAGAGCCGCCGAGTCCGTGTGCGCAATATCATCGACCGCGCCGGAGCAATCAGCCGGCATGCTGGTCCTGGTGGCAAAAATCGCCGGGTGTGTGGGTCAATCAGTGGCAGGAGGTTTGCGAAGATCGGACGCTACTAGATCATTTCGAAAAATTGCCGGGCAACGTCTTCAAAGTCGAGGCGGATAAGCAAATGATCGCCTTGTACTGGGGCGAGAAGGGCGAAACCTCGGTTTTGCAGGACATCGACGCCACACTGAAAGCGCTGGCGTAACTCGTGGACGTTTCCCACTGCAACGGTGCGAAACGTCCGGCAGACGAGCAATAAAAAGCCCGACATGATTCATCGGGCGGGGTTGGCCAGGCAGGCCGGTAATTTTTTGTGGCTGGCCCCTTGTCGAGCCTTCAGCGCATTTCCATGTAGCCCCCTCAGCGTAGCCGCTTTAAACAGGGCTCAATGCGAATTAGGGCGACTTTTCTAACTATTGATTCTATGAATGGCTCGACATGCAGAGCCGTGTTGCTGGTCTTCGTAGTACGGAAGTGACCGCAAAGTCGCATTTCAACCCGTATTTTGGGCGATTGACAATTGTCGGAAATTCCGTGAAGGTGGCGTACCCAAATCAAACGGGCGTATGAATTGAGCGTTTGTCTTACAGATCGCTCCTACAGAATCCCGACTATCGCGTTGGCGGGTGTGCCGGGTGGATTGGCGTTAGCATCGACGAAAAAGCGTCCTGCCAAGCCATTCGCCTGCGTCCGACGTGTACTGTTCAGCTTCCATATCGTGGAGATCAGTTGATGATTTACGAAGGTAAAGCCATCACGGTTAACGCTCTTGAAAGTGGGATCGTCGAATTTATATTCGAGCTCAAGGGTTAGTCCGTCTACAAGTTCAACCGTCTTACCCTGAACGAGCTGCGTCAGGCCGTAGACACCATCAAGGCAGATGCTTCGATCAAGGGTGTGATCGTCAGCAGTGGCAAGGACGTGTTCATCGTCGGCGCCGACATCACTGAATTTGTCGAAAACTTCAAGCTGCCGGATGCCGAGCTGGTTGCTGGCAATCTCGAAGCCAACAAGATCTTCAGCGATTTCGAAGACCTCAACGTTCCGACCGTAGCGGCCATCAACGGCATCGCCCTGGGCGGCGGTCTGGAAATGTGCCTGGCAGCTGACTATCGCGTCATGTCGACCAAGGCCAAAATCGGTCTGCCGGAAGTCAAGCTGGGTATCTACCCAGGCTTCGGCGGTACCGTGCGTTTGCCGCGCCTGATCGGTGTCGACAACGCTATCGAATGGATTGCCGCCGGCAAGGAAAATCGCCCTGAAGACGCCCTGAAAGTCAGCGCCGTCGACGCCGTAGTTGCTCCAGAGAAACTGCAGGAAGCTGCCCTTGAGCTGATCAAGCGCGCCATCTGCGGCGAGTTCGATTTCAAGGCCAAGCGTCAGCCGAAGCTGGAAAAGCTCAAGCTGAACGCCATTGAACAAATGATGGCTTTCGAAACCGCTAAAGGTTTTGTTGCCGGTCAAGCTGGCCCGAACTACCCGGCGCCGGTCGAAGCGATCAAGACCATCCAGAAAGCCGCCAACTTCGGTCGTGACAAGGCGCTGGAAATCGAAGCCGCTGGTTTCGTCAAACTGGCCAAAACCTCTGCCGCGCAGAGCTTGATCGGTCTGTTCCTGAACGATCAGGAACTGAAGAAGAAGGCCAAGGCCTACGACGAAATCGCCAAAGACGTGAAGCAGGCCGCCGTACTCGGCGCTGGCATCATGGGTGGCGGTATCGCCTATCAGTCGGCTTCCAAAGGCACGCCGATCCTGATGAAGGACATCAACGAGCACGGTATCGAGCAGGGTCTGGCCGAAGCCGCCAAACTGCTGGTTGGCCGCGTTGACAAAGGTCGTATGACAGCCGCGAAAATGGCTGAAGTGCTCAATGGCATTCGTCCGACGCTGTCCTACGGCGATTTTGGTCACGTTGACCTGGTTGTTGAAGCTGTCGTCGAGAACCCGAAAGTCAAGCAAGCCGTGCTGGCGGAAGTCGAAGACAAGGTCAAAGAGGACACCATCCTCGCGTCCAACACCTCGACCATTTCCATCAGCCTGCTGGCGAAAGCCCTCAAGCGCCCGGAAAATTTTGTCGGCATGCACTTCTTCAACCCGGTGCACATGATGCCGCTGGTAGAAGTGATCCGTGGCGAGAAGTCCAGCGAGCTGGCTGTTGCCACCACCGTTGCCTACGCCAAGAAAATGGGCAAGAACCCGATCGTCGTCAACGATTGCCCGGGCTTCCTGGTCAACCGCGTGCTGTTCCCGTACTTCGGCGGTTTCGCCAAGCTGGTCAGCGCCGGTGTGGACTTCGTCCGCATCGATAAAATCATGGAAAAATTCGGCTGGCCGATGGGTCCGGCCTACTTGATGGACGTGGTCGGCATTGATACCGGTCACCACGGTCGTGACGTGATGGCTGAAGGCTTCCCGGATCGCATGAAGGATGACCGTCGTTCGGCTGTTGACGTGCTTTACGAAGCCAAGCGTCTGGGCCAGAAAAACGGTAAGGGCTTCTACGCCTACGAGACCGACAAGAAAGGCAAGCAGAAGAAAGTCGCCGATCCGTCGGTACTGGAAGTGCTCAAGCCGATCGTTTACGAGCAGCGCGAAGTCACTGATGAAGACATCATCAACTGGATGATGATCCCGCTGTGCCTGGAAACCGTGCGTTGCCTGGAAGACGGCATCGTTGA
>NZ_JBIUWM010000075.1:0-21587 GCF_044743445.1 Pseudomonas sp. NPDC087615
GATACCTCCGTGGCTGAAGGCGGCACCGTCACTTACACCGCCACCGTGGGCGCCCCGGTCACGGGTTCGCCAGTCGTCGTGACCCTGGCCAACGGTCAAAACATCACCATCGAAGTCGGCAAAACCACCGGCACCGTGACCACCACCGCGCCGAACGATGCATTGGTTGGCCAGGCACCGCTGACCAACTCGATCACTGGCGTTAGCGGCGGCAACTACGAAGATCTGGTCGCCGATAAGACGCCAGTCAGCACCACCGTGACTGACACTGTCGACACCACCAACCTGTCGCTGTCAGCGACCGGTACCGTGGCTGAGGGCGGCTCAATCATCTACACCGCGACCCTGACCAACGCTGCTGGCTCGCCAGTCACCGTGACTCTGTCGAACGGCGCCGTCATCACCATCGAGGCTGGTAAAACCACCGGCACTGTGACCGTTCCGGCGCCTGCCGATGACGTCTATAAAGACGCCGGCAAAGTTGAAGCAACCATTTCGACTGCCACGGGCGGTAACTTCGAGAACCTGGTGCCAAGCACTGTTCCGGCAGTGACTGAAGTGACCGACACCATCGACACTTCGACCGTCAAACTGACGGCCGATACTTCCGTGGCTGAAGGTGGCACCGTCACTTACACCGCCACTGTTGGTGCTCCAGTTACCGGTTCGCCAGTCGTCGTGACCCTGGCCAACGGTCAAAACATCACCATCGAAGTCGGCAAAACCACTGGCACAGTGACCACCACTGCGCCGAACGATGCGCTGGCCGGTAACGCACCGCTGACCAACTCGATCACGGGGGTTTCTGGCGGCAACTACGAAGACCTCGTGGCCGACAAAACTCCGGTTTCGACCACCGTCACCGACGTCGTCGACACCACCAACCTGTCGCTGTCAGCGACCGGTACCGTGGCTGAGGGCGGCTCGATTGTTTACACCGCCACCCTGACCAACGCCGCTGGCTCGCCAGTGACTGTGACTCTGTCCAACGGCGCCGTCATCACCATTGAGGCCGGTAAAACCACGGGCACCGTGACTGTTCCGGCTCCAGCCGATGACGTTTACAAAGATGCCGGCAAAGTCGAGGCAACCATTACCACCGCGACCGGCGGCAACTTCGAGAACCTGGTCCCGAGCACCGTTCCGGCGGTTACCAACGTCACCGACACCATCGACACCACCACCGTCAAACTCGACGCCTCCGAGTCGGCTGCTGAAGGTGGCACCGTCACTTACACCGCCACTGTGGGTGCTCCGGTCACTGGTTCGCCTGTCGTCGTGACTCTGGCCAACGGCCAGAACATCACCATCGAAGTCGGAAAAACCACTGGCACCGTGACCACCACCGCGCCGAACGATGCATTGGTTGGCCAGGCTCCGCTGACCAACTCGATCACGGGGGTTTCTGGCGGCAACTACGAAGACCTCGTGGCCGACAAGACCCCGGTTTCGACCACCGTCACCGACGTCGTAGACACCACCAACCTGTCGCTCAGCGCGACCGACTCGGTCGCCGAGGGCGGCTCAATCGTCTACACCGCCACCCTGACTAACGCCGCTGGCTCGCCAGTCACCGTGACTCTGTCCAACGGCGCCGTGATCACCATCGAAGCCGGTAAAACCACCGGCACTGTGACCGTTCCAGCGCCGGCCGATGACGTTTACAAAGATGCCGGCAAGGTCGAGGCAACCATTTCCACCGCGACCGGCGGCAACTTCGAGAACCTGGTCCCGAGCACCATTCCGGCGGTTACCAACGTCACCGATACCATCGACACCACCACCGTCAAACTCACCGCCTCCGAGTCGACTGCTGAAGGTGGCACCGTCACTTACACCGCCACTGTGGGTGCTCCGGTTACCGGTTCGCCAGTCGTCGTGACCCTGGCCAACGGCCAGAACATCACCATCGAAGTCGGCAAAACCACTGGCACCGTGACCACCACTGCACCGAACGATGCGCTGGCCGGTAACGCCCCGCTGACCAACTCGATCACGGGGGTTTCTGGCGGCAACTACGAAGACCTCGTAGCCGACAAAACACCGGTTTCGACCACCGTCACCGACGTCGTCGATACCACCAACCTGAACCTGACGGCGACCGACTCGGTTGCCGAGGGCGGTTCGATCGTTTACACCGCGACGCTGACCAACGTCGCTGGCTCGCCAGTGACTGTGACTCTGTCGAACGGCGCCGTCATCACCATCGAGGCTGGTAAAACCACCGGCACTGTGACTGTTCCAGCGCCGGCTGACGACGTCTACAAAGACGCTGGCACCGTGCAGGCAACCATCACCGGCACCAGCGGCGGCAACTTCGAGAACCTGGTCCCGAGCACCGTTCCGGCGGTTACCAACGTCACCGACACCATCGACACCACCACCGTCAAACTCACCGCAACCGAGTCGGCTGCTGAAGGCGGCACCGTCACTTACACCGCCACTGTTGGTGCTCCGGTTACCGGTTCGCCAGTCGTCGTGACCTTGGCCAATGGTCAGAACATCACCATCGAAGTCGGAAAAACCACTGGCACCGTGACCACCACCGCGCCTAACGATGCATTGGTTGGCCAGGCACCGCTGACCAACTCGATCACTGACGTGAGCGGCGGCAACTACGAGAATCTCGTGGCCGACAAAACACCAGTCAGCACCACCGTGACTGATACCGTCGACACCACCAACCTGTCGCTCAGCGCGACCGACTCGGTCGCCGAGGGCGGCTCAATCGTCTACACCGCCACCCTGACCAACGCTGCTGGCTCGCCAGTCACCGTGACTCTGTCCAACGGCGCAGTGATCACCATCGAAGCCGGTAAAACCACCGGCACTGTGACCGTTCCGGCTCCAGCCGATGACGTCTATAAAGACGCCGGCAAAGTCGAAGCAACCATTTCGACTGCCACGGGCGGCAACTTCGAGAACCTGGTGCCAAGCACTGTTCCGGCCGTGACTGAAGTGACCGACACCATCGACACGTCGACTGTGAAGCTGACGGCCGATACCTCCGTGGCTGAAGGCGGCACTGTCACTTACACCGCCACTGTGGGTGCTCCGGTTACCGGTTCGCCAGTCGTCGTGACCCTGGCCAACGGCCAGAACATCACCATCGAAGTCGGCAAAACCACCGGCACCGTGACCACCACTGCGCCTAACGATGCGCTGGCCGGTAACGCCCCGCTGACCAACTCGATCACTGACGTGAGCGGCGGCAACTACGAAAATCTCGTGGCCGACAAAACACCGGTTTCGACCACCGTCACCGACGTCGTAGACACCACCAACCTGTCGCTGTCAGCGACCGGTACCGTGGCTGAGGGCGGCTCGATCATCTACACCGCCACCCTGACCAACGCCGCTGGCTCGCCAGTCACCGTGACTCTGTCCAACGGCGCAGTGATCACCATCGACGCTGGCAAAACCACGGGCACTGTGACCGTTCCGGCTCCAGCCGATGACGTTTACAAAGACGCCGGCAAAGTCGAAGCAACCATTTCGACTGCCACGGGCGGCAACTTCGAGAACCTGGTGCCAAGCACTGTTCCGGCCGTGACTGAAGTGACCGATACCATCGACACTTCGACCGTCAAACTGACGGCCGATACCTCCGTGG
Organism: Pseudomonas sp. NPDC087615; assembly: GCF_044743445.1. Classification (NCBI taxonomy): domain Bacteria; kingdom Pseudomonadati; phylum Pseudomonadota; class Gammaproteobacteria; order Pseudomonadales; family Pseudomonadaceae; genus Pseudomonas; species Pseudomonas sp. NPDC087615. The sequence goes on from NZ_JBIUWM010000075.1 coordinate 3,614, forward strand.
CTGAAGGCGGCACTGTCACTTACACCGCCACTGTTGGTGCTCCGGTTACCGGTTCGCCAGTCGTCGTGACCCTGGCCAACGGCCAAAACATCACCATCGAAGTCGGCAAAACCACTGGCACCGTGACCACCACTGCACCGAACGATGCGCTGGCCGGTAACGCCCCGCTGACCAACTCGATCACGGGGGTTTCTGGCGGCAACTACGAAGACCTCGTGGCCGACAAAACTCCGGTTTCGACCACCGTCACCGACGTCGTCGACACCACCAACCTGTCGCTGTCAGCGACCGGTACCGTGGCTGAGGGCGGCTCAATCGTCTACACCGCCACCCTGACCAACGCTGCTGGCTCGCCAGTGACTGTGACTCTGTCCAACGGCGCAGTGATCACCATCGAAGCCGGTAAAACCACCGGCACTGTGACTGTTCCAGCGCCGGCTGACGACGTCTACAAAGACGCTGGCACCGTGCAGGCAACCATCACCGGCACCAGCGGCGGCAACTTCGAAAACCTGGTGCCGAGCACCGCCCCAGCCGTGACCAGCGTCACTGACACCATCGACACCACGTCGGTGAAACTGAGCGCCACCGGCACCGCAGCAGAAGGCGGCACCGTCACTTACACCGCCACCGTGGGCGCCCCGGTCACGGGTTCGCCAGTCGTCGTGACCCTGGCCAATGGTCAGAACATCACCATCGAAGTCGGCAAAACCACCGGCACCGTGACCACCACTGCGCCAAATGACGCGCTGACCGGTCATGCGCCACTGACCAACTCGATCACTGACGTAACCGGCGGCAACTACGAAAACCTCGTGGCCGACAAAACACCGGTCAGCACCACCGTGACCGACACCATCGACACCACCAACCTGTCGCTGACTGCGACCGGCACAGTGGCCGAAGGTGGCCAGATCATCTACACCGCGACCCTGACCAACGCCGCTGGCTCGCCAGTCACCGTGACTCTGTCCAACGGCGCAGTGATCACCATCGAAGCCGGTAAAACCACGGGCACCGTGACTGTTCCAGCGCCGGCTGACGACGTCTACAAAGATGCTGGCACCGTGCAGGCAACCATCACCGGCACCAGCGGCGGCAACTTCGAAAATCTGGTGACCAGCAACACACCAGCCGTGACCAACGTTACCGACACCATCGACACGACCACTGTCAGCATCACCGGTAGTACCTCGGTAACCGAAGGCCAGACCGCCAGCTACACCGTCAGCCTGACCCACCCGGCGCAAACCGAAGTGACCCTGAAAATCGTTTACAGCGGCACCGCTGCCGACGGTTCGGACTTCACCGGTGTGTACACCGTGAAGATCCCGGCGGGCGCCAGCAGTGCGCAGTTCAACGTCGCGACCATCGATGACAAGATCACCGAAGGCACCGAGAACTTCGTGGTCAAGATCGACTCGGCCACTGGCGGCAACTTCGAGAACCTCGCCGTCAGTAGCACCAATGGCAGCGTCAGCACCTCGATCATCGACAACGATGCACCGCCGGTTCTCGATCTGGACGCCAACAACTCCAGCGGCGCGACCGGTGCCGACTACAAGGTGACCTTCACCGAAAACACTCCGGGTGCGGGCGTGTCGATTGCCGACACCGACATCAGCATCACCGATCCGGACAGCACCCTGCTGACGGGCGCGACCGTCACTCTGACCAACCGTCAGGACGGCGATGCGCTGAACCTGGGCAACAGCGTCAACGGCATCACCATCAATGCCAACAGCACCAACGGCACCGTTACCCTGACCTTGTCGGGCAACGCGACGCTGGCCGACTACATGCAGGCGATCAAGAACATCAGCTTCACCAACAACAGTGAGGACCCAAGCACCGTGCCGCGGATCATCACCGTGAAGGTGACCGATGGCGGCAACTACTCCAACACCGCGACTACCACGGTTAACGTGGTGGCAGTCAATGATGCGCCGGTAGCGGCACCGGTCAACGTCACCGGCACCGAAGACACGCCGCTGATCCTCGGCTGGTCGACTTTCGGTGTCACCGACGTCGACAGCCCGGCCAGCAGCCTGGGCGTGAAAATCACTCAACTGCCGGGTGAAGGCAAACTGCAGTATCTGGACGGCTCGACCTGGAAAGACGTCGCCACCAACCAGACCTTCAGCAAGGCCGACATCGACGCTGGCAAACTGCGCTTCATGCCGGATGCCAACGAGTCGGGCGTGAACGGTTACGGCGGCACCGGCCTGGGCAATAACCAGGCTGACTACGCACAGATCAAGTTCCAGCCAACCGACGGCCAACTGCTGGGCAACACCGGCACCGTGAAGATCGACATCACGCCAGTGGCGGATGCTCCGACCGTGAGCGTGGCCGACAACAGCGTGAAGTCCACCGGGCTGATCAAGGAAGTCTGGACCGGTCTCTCGGGTCTGGGCACCAATGGCAACGGTGCGGATTCGACCACGTTGAAAAACGTGATCGACGGCGCCGGTACACCGAATTCCAGCGGCACCGTGACCAACGTGCAGTCGGACGGCAGTGTAGCCGCCGGTACCGCCTCGAAAACATCCGGCCTGATCTATCTGGAAGCAGGCAAGACCTACACCTTCAGCGGTGTCGGCGATGACAGCTTGCTGGTGACCATCGGCGGTAAAAACGTGGCTGCCACGACGTGGGGCGCGGGCGGCAACCTCAACGGTTCGTTCACCCCGACCACCAGCGGTTACTACACCCTGGACATCTACCACCACAACCAGAACGGTCCTGGCAGCTACGACGTCAACCTGTCGGTCAACGGCGGCACGGCGATCGACCTGAGCAGCGCCGGCGTGCCGATCTACACCGGCGTGCAGGACTTGATCAACTCCGGCGTGACCGTCTCCGATCTGCACGGCACCAACGGCGAAGGCTATTACGACGGCTTCAAGCTCAACACTGGCGCCGAAGGCACCACGGTCAAACTGTCGGCGGTCTCCACTGCGCTGACCGACACCGATGGTTCGGAAACCCTGAGCGTGAAGATCAGCGGCGCACCGGTCGGCTCGGTGCTCAGCGATGGCGCGGGCCATACCTTTACCGTCACCGCGACCAGCGGCGATGCCAACGTCACCGGCTGGAATCTCGGCAGCCTGACCGTCACGCCACCGCCGTACTACAACGGCCAGTTCAACCTGACCGTGACCTCGACCTCCACCGAACAGGTCGGCGGCTCGGCGAGCAGCACGGCGACCATTCCGGTCACCGTGGTGCCGGCGGTCTACAACGCCATCGTCGCCACTTCGGCCGATGACACCGTCATCGGTACCGATGGCAACGACATCATCGTTGCCGACATCGGCGGTCTGACCGTCGTGCCGGGCACCAACTACAACATCGCGTTCATGGTCGACAGCTCCGGCAGTATGAGCACTTCGTCCATCAACGCGGCCAAGGACTCGCTGACATCGGTGTTCAACACCCTCAAGCAAAGCCTGGGCGGCAGCAATTCGGGCACGGTGAACATCTTCCTGGTGGACTTCGATACCCAGGTCAACAAATCGGTGTCGGTGAACCTCAATGACCCGGACGCCCTGACCAAGCTCAAGGCCGTGCTGGACTCGATGACGTCCGGCGGCGGCACCAACTACGAGGACGTGTTCAAGACCACGGCCAACTTCTTCCAGAGCGCTGAAGCGGTGGCCAACACCGGGGCGAAGAACCTCACGTACTTCATCACCGATGGCCAGCCGACCTACTATCAGAACGGCGAGCAGACCAACCCGACACTGTATGGCAGCGTTAAGCTCGACAGCGTGGTGACGACCAGCAACTACAAGCTGGGCGACACCTTCAGCACTTACATCGATAACACCCACTACCTGAGCATCAACAGCGCCGGCAGCGTGGTATTGCAGACGTACAAGAATGGCAGTTGGAACTGGAGCAGTCTGGGCACTATTCACGCTCAGGGCGACGGTACCTATGAGCTGTCGAGCCTGGCCGGCACCGGCAACAGCACCGACTCGTCGACCACCAGCAACTCCAACAGTAGCTTCACGTTGCTCAGCGGTCTGTCGAACGTCGAGGCCATCGGTATCAACAGCGGCGTCAGCCTCAACGATCTGAAGCCGTACGACTCAGACCACACGCCGCAAACCAACATCGATCCGAAGGACCTGGCCAACTCGATCATCGGCCACACCGAAGCGACGATGCCAGGCAACGACACTGTCAGCGGCGGCAACGGCAACGACATCCTGTTCGGCGATCTGGTGAGCTTCAACGGCATTGCCGGCGAGGGTTATCAGGCGATGCAGGCGTTCGTGGCCAAGGAAACCGGCGTCGACGTCAGCAAAGTCACCACCAGCAATGTGCACCAGTACATCACCGAGCACTATCAGGCGTTCGATGTGTCCGGTGCGCATGACGGCAACGACACCCTGCTGGGCGGCGCGGGCAATGACATTCTGTTCGGCTCGGGCGGCAACGACTTGCTCGACGGCGGCAAAGGCAATGACATCCTGCTCGGTGGCACCGGCAACGACACGCTGATCGGTGGGCAGGGCAACGACATCCTGATCGGTGGTTCCGGTGCCGACACCTTCGTCTGGAAGGCGGGCGACACCGGCAACGACGTGATCAAGGACTTCAAGGCCAGCGAAGGTGACCGCATCGACCTGCGTGATCTGTTGCAGGGCGAAACCGGCAGCACCATCGACAACTTCCTGAAAATCACCACGGTCGATGGCGTGTCGTCGCTGCAAGTCAGCTCGGGCGGCAAGTTCAACTCGGGCGATACCGCCGCCGCAACACCGGACGTGACGATCAAACTGGAAGGCAACAACTGGTCCAGCGCCAACATTCACAACCTGATTGCCGGTAGCGATCCGACCATCAAAGTCGACCACAACAACAGCTGATCCGTGAACAAAACGGCCGCCCCAATGGGGCGGCCGTCACGTTTGCGACTACCGCCCCGGTGACGATTTCGTCGCCGTACCGCATACTCGCGTGCGGTTGGCTATGCTGCTGACAGCATGACGCTGGTTCATTTCTGAGGGATGCTCAATGTTTTACGTGCAACGCGATGCGCAAGGCCAGTTGATTCGCGTGGAAGCCGCGGCCTACGCCGAGGCCACGGAAACGCTGCCCGCCGACCACCACGAAATCCAGGCGTGGTACGCCAACGAAGCCGTGGAAAACAGCCTCAAACAGCTCAAGCAGAGCGACTTTGAAATGATTCGGGTACTCGACGACCTGATTCAGGTGCTGACCCAGAAAGGCGTGATCCGCGTCACCGACCTGCCACCGGCCGCCCAGGCCAAACTGATGGACCGGACCCAGGCGCGTGAGGCGTTGGGCGGGTTGAGTCAGTTGATTGATGAGGATGAGGGCGGGTTGATCTGAAGACTCAATCTTCAAGCCCTTTCGCGAGCAAGCCCGCTACCACAGGGGAGCGGGTTAACAACTCAAATCCCCTGTGGGAGCGGGCTTGCTCGCGAAAGCGGCATCCGTGACGCCGCCAAACTAAAAGATCACCGCCAAGGCTTGGGCCCACCCAACAACTGCCCCTGAACCCCATACAAACCCATCTCGCGAATCACCGCCAACTCCCCTTCAGTCTCCACACGCTCGGCAATCAGCGGCAGATCAATGCTGTGCGCTGCACGCTGGATCGCCTCGATGAACAAGCGCTTGTCACTCTCCTGATCGATCGCACGAATGTAGCTGCCATCGATCTTCAAGTACGCCAGCCCCAGCCGCGCCAGGTTGCCGATCATGCTGAAGCGCCCGCCGAAACGCTGCAGACTCAGGGAGAAACCAAGCTCGCGCAGACGCCGGGTCAACTGTTCCAGTACGGCTTGCTCCGGCAATTGCTCTTCGCCTATTTCCAGGGTCAGACGCTCCCCCAGATTGGAATGGGCCCGCAAAATCTCGAAGACTTTGTTCAACGCCTGCGGATCGGCCAACGTCGCGGACGACAGGTTCAGCGCCAGCGAATCCTCATGCTCCTTCATCTGCTCAAGCACGCGTTCGAGCATCAGGCGATCCAGTCGCGCGGTCCAGCCAAAACGCTCCAGCCACGGCAGGAAACGCCCGGCCGCAATAGTCTGGCCCTGATCATCAAGCAACCGCGACAGCACTTTGTAGTGCAGCACAAACTGCGTGTCTTCAGCGGCCACCACCGGTTGGAAGAACAGCTCGAAACGCCGCTGATTCAACGCCTGATCGAGCAAACGGTGCCAGGCGTGATGGTCGTCGCCAACGTCAGACGTGAAGCTGTGATCAATACACGCCCAGTTCTGCTCACCCTGCCCCTCTGCCTGCGCCAGCGCCTGATCGCCAAGGCTGAGCACGGCTTGCGGCAAATCGCCGTGGGCAAACGGTGCCAGACCAATCGACGCCACCGCCGCTACATCGGTAGCGCCCGTGGCGTGCAAGCTACCCAGCGCGGCATCAAGGCTCTGCGCCAGTTGCAGCGCTTCCTCACGGACCAGACCCGGCGCCAGCACGGCGAATTCACCGCCGCGAATACGGGTGACGAGGTTCTGGGTTTCCGGGTATCTGGCGCACTCGCGGGAGAGCTGCTCGCCAACCGCTTTCAGCAATTCATCCGTGCGCTGACCGCCGAGACGCTGATTCAACCCGGCCAGGTCCTTGACCCGCAATAACAGCAAGTAACCGGAGCTGGCCTGCTCCGGGTTACTCACCCGATTGTTCAACTGCATCTCGAAATAGCGCCGGTTGGCCAGCCCCGTGAGGTTGTCCTGATAGGACTCGGTACGCAGTTTTTCACTGCGCTCGGCCTGCTCCTGAAACAGCGCCTTGAGCTTCTCGACCATCTGGTTCATGGCCAGCACCACGCGTCGCAACTCGGGTGTGCGCGGTAGCTCCGGCAGGCTGAGAAATTCGCGCCGGGCAATTGCATGGGACTGCTGGACCATGTAATCCAGCGGTTTCAATTGCCGGCGCAGCAACAGCGCGCCGAGTACGGCACTGACGGCGCCGCACATCAGCAACCAGCCAAGACTGCCCAGCGCGCTCTGCCACAGCTTGGCGAGGGCGAACATCGGGTGACTGACCACTTCAACTCTTGCCGCCTGCTCCCAACCCCGACTGACCAGCGCATCACCGCCAGCGGGCTCCAGACCAATCAGTTTGACAAACCAGTCGGGCACGTTGGTAACGGCAGGGATGCCGCTGCGCTCAACGATGGTCTTGTCGGTCTTCAGATCAACCACGCGGATGCTCGCGTAATAGCCGCTGTCGAAAATCGAACTGACCAGCAACTCGACCATCGCCGGATCGTCGATATTAGGCGTCAACGACAACGCCAGCGCCGTCGCCGCGTCCTGAGCGTGGGAGCGCAACTGGTTGACGTACTGGGTGCGCGAGCTCTCCAGACTGACCATGAAGCTGCCGGTGAAGGCGACCACCAGGAATAGACAGATAGCGATCAACAGCTGTTTGAACAAAGACATCTGAGCGCGTGCTCCTAGTTAATCGTTTCGACCGGGAAACCTTCGGCCTGCATTTTTTTCAGCACATCCTGCCAGCGCGACAGGCGTTTGGTGTCGCCGACCTTTTTGTTGCCCTTGGCCCCCGGCAAATAAAGACCTTCGGCATTGAAAGAGTAGACCGGCAGCAAATCGGTTCGTTGGGACGCAGGCTGGATCGGATCGATCAGACTGTCGAGCACCAGCGGCATGGCGTCGGGCGTGGAATAGTAAGTCAGCACCATGTGCGCGCGGTTCTGGCGCAGTGCCTTGACGTAAGTGATGCGCAGCTTGTCGCTGGAAACGCCCAGGTGGCGCAGACTGAAATACTTGGCGATCGCATAGTCTTCACAGTCGCCGGCGCCCTTCCACAGCGCTTCGATCGGCGTTTCCCAATAGTCGACCTCATGCCACAGGTCGATGTCTTCGACATAGCGCACCTGTTTGTTGAAAAACAGGTTCACCACCTTGAGCTTGTCCATTTCGCTGACCTGTTTCTGCGTCGCCAGCAGATTTTGCCAGGCATCGATCCGCTGCTGCCCTGCGCCCAGCGGTCCATAGAGTGCCGTAGCCTTGCGGCTGATCGCCGAAAAATCCCAATCGGCATGCAGACCGCCCAGCATGAGGCCGGCCAGCAGCAGTGCGCAGCCTAACCAGCGCAACGTCCGGGGGATCGCGAAACGTACCGCCACAGCAGGTTTCCAGGAGGCAGGAATGAAAGCGTTTGATGGTGAAGCTTAGCCGGGGAAAAAACAATGGCACCATGAGATCATCCACGACGCGCTAAACTTCAAATGTGACGGAGTTCCTCTACACGGTTTGACAACCTGTAGAGCAATCTCTAGTGTCATTTGGATCCAAATTCAGTCGACATACAGGGTGCGTAGTCGTGACTCAGAAGCCCAAACCGCTGCAGAGCATCAAAGTCGATGGGCCGATTCCCGCTCACTTGGCTCGCTCGACGATCGAAGAGACCCTGCGTGCTGCCATCCTCGATGGTCGTTTACCGTGTGGCACAGCCCTGCGCCAGCAGGATCTCGCCGATCTGTTCGGTGTCAGCCGCATGCCGGTGCGCGAAGCTTTGCGCCAGCTCGAAGCGCAGGCACTGCTGAGCGTTACCACGCACAAAGGTGCCGTGGTGGCCCCGCTGATTCAGGGTGATGCCGCGCAAACCTACGAGTTGCGCATTCTGCTCGAGTCCGAAGCCATGCGTCAGTCGATTCCATTGCTGACCGACGCTGATCACGCACAGGCAGCCCTTTACATCGAAGCGTTAGAGGCTCAACACGATTACACGGAAATCGGCCAGCTCAACCGCCTGTTCCACATGGCGTTGTACTGCAAGGCGCCCAACCAGCGGCTGTTGCGTCTGGTGGAGGACGGACTCAACGAAGAGGAGCGCTTCCTGCGTTTCAACCTCGACGCCATGGGCCTGGGCAAGCTGTCTCAGGACGACCATCGCGCCATGCTGCAAGCGGTGATCGAGCGTGATGTCGAACGCTCGATCGCTCTGCTCGAACAGCACCTCAACCGTGGTGTCCACGTCATCACCCAGTATCTCGCCAGTTCTGCCGCACAAAACCGCAAAGCCACTCGTTGATCCCTGCACGCCGGGCACAGACTTGCATGTCTGCCCGGCGAATAACCCGCTTACAAATCCTCCGCGCACCGGCCACGAATACGCTGGCATCTACACCCCTTCGCTCTAACCTCCCTGCGTCAATCAGCCCGAAACTTGCACCCCTGCGGTGGCGAATCGGTAATAGCCGTGGCGGCCATTTACCCTCACTTTTGAACGGCCAACCTAAATAGAACGGGCGACGCACCGCACCGCCGGCGCAGTCCCCGCAACAGGAACCTACGGAAGGAGCCTTGTCACGGGAAAAGGAAAGAATCGGCGCCCCTCATCGCCCACTTTCATCCCTTCAAATAACTTAAATCTCTTCATCACAAAGTTGCTTCGAGTGAGGCATTCACTCTGTTTATTCCATTTTGGCCTTTGTTGTCCGAAAGGAGCAACTTCGCCCCAATAAAACTTATTCAAATAGTTTTATCGAGCACACTCATACTTGAAAAAACGACAACTAAAAATAATTAAAATTACACTTGTTAATTTGTTTGGCGTTGTATTAGTTTTTCCTCGCCGAGCTTGAACTTCCCGCACCAGCGGGGCGCAGACCAACCTTATAAGTAAAGGGATGGCAACGCCCAGTCCGGCTGCCGCGCCGTTCTACACATACATACATCCAACTTCACTGATTTGTATGAGGCTGCCGTACGCCTGGAAAAAGAATAACAAGCCGCTGTTCCATTGATTGTGCAGTTGAAAGAGCTGTCCCATTTCATATCAAGGATAAAGGCCCGTCATGTCTCAAATAAAGCACCAACTTGCCCAGAAGAAAGCCGAACTTAGCGTTCACCCCATCTTTGGCGAAATCGACTCATTGAGTACTTTGCAACGTTTCATGGAGACCCACGTGTTTGCCGTGTGGGATTTCATGTCGTTGACCAAACGCCTGCAACAGGAACTGACTTGTACCCGTCTGCCCTGGCTGCCACCGCGTGATCCCCATGCCGCACGTCTGATCAATGAAATTGTCCTCGGTGAAGAATCCGACGACTGCTTGAGCCATGGTCATTACAGCCATTTCGAGTTGTACCTGGATGCAATGCGCGAAGTCGGTGCGAGTACCTCGGCTGTGGAACGCTTCGTCGCGCTGCAGCAAGAAGGCGTGAGCTATGACGTGGCACTGCAAAGCGTCGAGGTCGATCCGGCCGCCGCGCAGTTTGTCCGCGACACGTTACGCATTGCCCTGCATGCACCGGGACACAGTGTTGCCGCCGCCTTCCTGCATGGCCGCGAAAGTGTGATCCCGACCATGTTCCAGCGCATCCTCGACGACTGGGGCATCGGCATCGAACAGGCGCCGACCTTCCGCTATTACCTGGAGCGGCACATCGAAGTCGACTCCGAGGATCACGGCCCGGCGGCGGAACAGCTTCTTGAAAGGCTCGTCGACGGCGACCCTCAGCGAGAAAGCGAGGTTTACGCCAGCGCCATGGCCGCCGTCGAAAGCCGCATCGCACTGTGGGACGGCCTGCGCCTGAGCATGCGTGAACCGTTGGCGGAGGCGGCCCGATGAATGCCGCCGATTACCAATCTTTCGCCGAGGCGTGGGAGAGCCGCGCAACCATCCGTACCCGCCCGCGACGGGTACTGGAGGACGACCAGCGCCTGATCTATCCGCTCAGCCGCCAACCGCTGGTGCTCTGCGACACCTTCCTGCGCGAATGCCCGCAGCAGCGTGATTTCGCCTTGGTGCAGACGCTGTACAAGTTCATCAACGACGTTGTGATCTTCGAAACCGAAATCGTCGACAAGACCGCCCGCAGCATCGCCAAAAACCGTTTCGCCGTGCCCTTCCCGTTTGCCTGTCGTTACGACGCGATGACCGTGGTGGTGGACGAGGATTACCACGCGCTGGTGGCAATGGATTTCATGCAGCAAACGGTGGCCATGACCGGCATCGAGCCGATTCAGTTGCCCGATGAAATCGAGCTGAGCCGGGCGATTCCGGCTGCCGTTGCGCTGGCACCTGAGCACCTGCGCAGCGCCGTGGAATTGATCTGCGTGGCCATCGCGGAAAACACCGTGACCGGTGACGTCGCGGCGTTCGCCCGGGACGATACGGTCAAGCCATCGATCAAGGGCCTGATGGCCGACCACTTGCTGGACGAGGGTCGCCATTCAAGTTTCTGGGCGCGGATGGTGCGCATCTATTGGCACACCGCAGGCCAGGCAGATCGCGAAACCATCGCGCAGATTCTGCCGGTGTTCATCGAACATTACCTGACCAACGACATCCAGAAATCCTTCGACCTGCGCCTGATCGATGCACTGCCGATCAACGACGCCACGCGCCACTCGCTCAAGAGCGAAATGGCCGGGTTGGCCTTTCCGATCAACCGCCACCACCCCTTGGTCGGCAACATCGTGAAGCTCTTCCACAACAGCTCGCTGCTCGACACGCCGTGTGTCCAGCACGCCCTGCACGACTATCTGGTTTGAAGAGGAGGCCGACATGAAACGTCTCGACATTTTGCTGATTGGCACAAGCCAAGCCATGGCCGACCTGGCGGTGGAACTTGAACAACACGGGCATACATTGCGGCGCAACGGCGCAGCGAAATCGACGGTGGATTTGATCATCGATGATGGCTTCATTGCAGCCGGCGATCTCTGCGCCATTCCACACCTGCATCTGCGCCTGGGTGTCGATGCACAAGGTATTGCAGGTTTGCCGACACTCGACCTGCTGTGCTTTCTCGGCTCGTCACTGATCAGCCGCACGCCGATGGCAGATGAGCCTTCAGGCAACGGCCAATCGCTGCGCCAAAGGGCCCTGGCACATGTGGTCGACGAGGTGGCATTGCTGGTCAGCCGCTTCTCCCGTGATGAGTCATATTTCCAACAGGTTGCGTGTGTTGCTGCGCCGGACTTTGAACAGGTGGAAAACCTGCTGTTCCTCGACAGCCTGGCCTACGTTCATCGCCTCAACGCCACAGCGCATCCGGCGCTGCTGCAACAGGCACAGACTCCGCTGATCGAACGCCTGCAACAGAGCCTGATCCGCCACGCCGAACGACCAGCGCTGCACGTCGCCGAGCAGTCGATCAGCTACCGCCAGTTGCACGCTCACAGCCGGGCGATTCAACAACGCTTGCAACCGCTGCTCAACCAGCATCCACAACCGTGGGTGGTCGGCATCTGCCTGCCGAAAAGCCCTGCACTGTTCGCCTCGATACTGGCGATTCTCGGCAGCGGCGCGGTGTACTTGCCGCTGGAGCCGAGCCATCCGTTGCAGCGTCAGCAATACATCCTGGAAAACGCTGGCGCCTTGCTGTTGTTGCATGACGGTGAACATCCGCTGAGCGAAACAATGCCGGGGCTCAATGTCAGCCATATCGACAGCACAGACGCCTATCTCGGCCAACCTCTGATGCGCCAGCGCCCGGAACTCGACGCACCGTGCATGGCGCTCTACACCTCGGGGACCACCGGGCATCCGAAGGGCGTACTGCTCAGTCAGGCGAATCTCGCGCACTTCACCGCGTGGTACGCCGACTACACGCAACTGCAGGCCGAGAGTCGGGTGTTGCAGTTCTCTTCGCTGAGCTTCGATTCCTCACTGATCGATATTTTCCCGACCCTGCTCGAAGGCGCCGAACTGGTGGTGCCCAATGACACGCAACGGCGTGATCCGCTGCAACTGGTCGCGCTCATCCGTCGTCGGCAACTGACCCACGCGTTTCTGCCGCCGGCGCTACTGAGCATCCTGCCGCTGGAGCAACTGCAAAGCGTGCAGCAGGTGATGACCGGCGGCGATGTCTGTGAGCCGTTCGTCATCGAGCAACTGACCCGCCAGGGCACACTGCACAATCTCTATGGCCCCACCGAAGCCACCGTGCTGATCACCGCTCGCCAGCTCAAACCCGGCGACAGCAATCGAACCCTCGGCGCACCGATCGCCAATAGCCAAGTGCTGATTCTTGATGACGATCTGCAACCGGTGGCCGAGCACACCGTGGGCGAACTGTTCATCGTCGGTCCCGGCGTCTGCCTCGGTTACCTGAACAATCCAGAGCAGACTGCCGAGCGTTACCTGACCCTGAATCTGCCGGATGGCCAGTCGTTGCGCGCCTACCGCAGCGGCGACATGGCCAGGTGGGGCGAGCACGGTATCGAACTGTGCGGGCGGCGCGACAATCAAGTGAAGATCCGCGGTTTCCGGGTCGAGCCGGAAGAAATCGAACGTTGCCTGCGCGAGAGTCAGCTGTACCGACAAATCGCCGTGGTGATCGACAGTCAGCGGCGGATTCTGGCGTTTCTCGCCCAGCCTCAATCGGACGCCGCACGTGAAGCGCTGAAGGCCCACGCCCAGCAGTTTCTCCCGGACTACATGCAACCGGTGGCGTGGACCGAGCTGCCGAGCATGCCGTTCGCCAGCAACGGCAAGGTTGACCGCAAAGCGCTGCTCGATCTGCCGGTGAGCGTCCAGGACAGCGGCCCGAAATGCCTGCCGGCGAATGCCGACGAAGCCCTGCTACTGGAGATCTGGGCGCAACTGCTGGAGCTGCCGCCCGGTGATATTTGCACCGACGAAAGCTTCTTCAATCTCGGTGGGCATTCGATTTTGCTCTCGCGGATGTTGCTGCGCTTGCGTGAGGAGTTCGGCCGCAGCATCTCGATCAACCGCTTCATCGAACGGCCAACCATCATCAAACTGGCGACGCTGGTGCGTGGCAGCGATGCCAGCGCCGTGCTCAGCGCTCAGGCCATGGCCGATGCCGAACGGGCGCTGGAAATCGAGCCGCTGCCGATCAGCCGCATGGGCGATGTACACAAGGTGATCGTCACCGGCGCCAACAGTTTCGTCGGCGTACATATCGTCGAGGCGCTGCTCGGTTGGGGCGCGAGCGAAGTGGCGTGTCTGGTACGTGATGGCGGCGGGCTAACGGCGGCGCAGCGCTTTGCACAATCGTTGCGCGAGAACCGCCTCGAACATCTGGATCTGAGTCGAGTGCGTGTCTATGCGGCAGATATCTCTCGACCGCAACTGGGATTGGCTGACGACGATTATCAACGCCTTGATCGCGAGTTCGGCGCACTGGTGCACAACGCCGCCAACGTCAATCACGTACTCGATTACGAGTCGCTGGCGGCGGACAACGTCGAGCCGATTTTCGCCTTGCTGCGCCTGTGCGAGGGGCGCAGCAAAAAGATCTTCAATTTCGTCTCGACGCTGTCGGCCTCAAGCACGGTCGATGACGCCGGCCGGGTGCTGGAACTGCCCGCCGCAACGACGCCACCGATCTACATCCGCAACGGCTACAACCTGTCGAAGTGGGTAGGCGAACGCATTCTCGAACGAGCGCGAGTACTTGGGGTGAGGGTCAATCTGTATCGCCCCGGCAACATCAGTTTCAACAGCCTCAGCGGTGTCTGCCAGCCGCACAAAAACCGCTTGATGCTGATGCTCAAAGGCTCGATCCAGCTCGGTCAGGTGCCGGCCTTCGCGCTGAATTTCGACCTGATGCCGGTGGACTTTCTCGCCCGTTTCATCGCCTTCCACGCCAGCCGTTACTCGACGCAGCGTGCGGTGTTCAACCTGCATAACCCCGAGCCCCTGAGTTGGGATGCCTACGTCGCCTCGTTCCGCGAAACCGGCAGCGAGTTCTCGCTGGTCAGCGTCGCCGACTGGCAGCAGCAACTGGGGCGAGTCGATGCCGACAACGCACTGTTCGGCGTGCTCGGTTTCTACCTCAACGGCTTCGAGGAAGACATCGGCGACATCTCCCTGATCGGCCACGCCAACGCCGAGGCCGGCGTACAGCAAATGGGCGCGCACTACCCGGAAAAATCCCCGGCGCTGCTGCGTCGCGGCTGCGATTACCTGAAAGAAATCAACTTCATCTAGTTCATCAAAAAGGAGCAACACCATGAGCACTCTGCAACCGGACACCCTGATCAAAAACCCGCACGGCTGCCACGTCGTCTCTTCAGTGGAAGTGCCGGCCGACGCTGCACACGTCTGGGCGGTGGTTGGCAACTTCGGCGGTTTCGACCGGTTCATTCCGGCGCTGTCGCACATCGAAATGACCGGCGAGGGCGTGGCTTCGCTGCGCAAGAAATGCTTCAAGGATGGCAACGTGGTGGTTGAACAGCTCAACTCCCGCGATGAACAGGCACGGTGCATGACCTGGACGACGATCTACAACACCTTGGGCGTGGCCAATCTGTGGGCAGCGATGAATGTGGAATCGCTGGGCGAAGGCAAGTCGCGGGCGACCTGGACGATCATTGCCGAGCCTGCCAATGGTGGAGCCGAGGCCCTGCCGGGGTTCAAGGCGTTTGTGCAGGGGTTTGCCGATGATGCGATGGGGAATGTTTTGAAGCTGTTTGTTTAAGGCTTTGGTTCAGCGGTGACTGAACTACCGCAATCGCGAGCAAGCCCGCTCCCACAGGATCTTGGTCTTACACAAATATTGTGTGCGCCAAAAAAACCTGTGGGAGCGGGCTTGCTCGCGAAGAACGATAACGCGATCTGACTTCAGGTCAGATTTTGAAACTGTCGACCAACTGCTTCAACCGGTTCGCCTGCTGCGACAACGCATCACAATCCTTCAACGTCTCGTTGAGGTTAGCCACGCTCTGCTGATTCAACAGGTTGATCTGGTTAACGTCGACGTTGAGTGTTTCCACCACAGCGGTCTGCTCTTCGGTGGCGGCGGCCACCGACTGGTTCATGCCGTCGATTTCACCGATACGCTGGGTGACGCTGACCAGGCGTAGACCGGCCTGGTTGGCCACTTCAACGCTCTGCTCGCTGGACGCCTGACTGGCGTTCATGGTGCTCACCGCTTCACGCGAACCGACCTGCAGGGAAGTGATCATCTTGTGGATCTCTTCCGCCGATTCCTGGGTGCGATGGGCAAGGTTACGCACTTCGTCTGCCACCACCGCAAAACCACGACCGGCTTCACCGGCACGCGCCGCTTCGATGGCGGCGTTGAGCGCCAGCAAATTAGTCTGCTGCGAGATGCCTTTGATCACATCGAGGATGTGGCCGATGTTGTCGGTGCTGGCATTCAGGGTTTCGATCTGGGTGCACGACAGGCTGATCTTCTGCGACAGCTCGGTCATTGCCAGAATGGTTTGCTCCACCACTTGACGGCCATCATCAGCCTGCTCGCTGGCACCGCTGGCGTGCTGCGAGGCATCGGCGGCGTTACGGGCAATTTCCTGCGTGGCGGCGCCCAACTCGTTAATCGCTGCGGCCACGCTATTGGTACGCGCACTCTGCTCGTCGGAGCCGACGATCGAGGCGTTGGACGATGCCATCACCCGTTGCGACAGATCATGCACATGGCGAGTGGCCGAAGACACTTCGGAAATCGACGCGTGAATCCGCTCCACGAATTGGTTGAACGCACTGCCCAATTCACCGAATTCATCTTTGCTCTCGACCACCAAACGACGGGTCAGATCACCTTCGCCCTGGGCGATGTCCTGCATTGCACGGCCCATGGTGGTCAGTGGGCGCATCAACACGTTGATCAAAAGGCTCAGCAGAAGAGCAATGGCGCTCACGGCAACGAACATCGCGATCAGCGCCGAAGTACGGAACTGGCTGAGTGCGGCGTAGGCTTTGTCGCGATCGATCGACAGACCGATGTACCACTCGGCATTCGGCAGATCACTGACCGGGGTGAACGACAGGATGCGTTCCTGGCCGTTGAGCACCACGTTCTGGTTGCCCTTCTCGATGCGCACGCTCGAGTTCGGGTAGATGTCCTTGAGGTTCTTCATCACCTGATCTTTATCCGGGCTGACGATCACCTGACCGTCGGCGCTGACCAGGAACGCATGACCCAAACCACCGAAGTCCACCGAGTTGATGATCTTCACCAGGGTTTCCAGACTCAGGTCACCACCGACCACGCCGAGCAGTTCACCGTTCTTTTTCACCGGCATGGCGATGGTCACCACCAGTCCGCCGACAGCGGCCATATAGGGCGGCGTCAGCATGGTTTTGTCGGCGACCACTGCTTGCTTGTACCAAGGGCGCTGCCGCGGGTCGTAACTGTCCGGCATCTTTGCGTCAGGGCGTTGGGTGAACACACCGTTGGCCTGACCGACATAGGTGAACTGGAAGTTCGAGGTGAAGGCTGGTTGATCAACCAGCCCCGGAAAGTCAGCGTCCTTGCCCTGGTGGGCAACGTTCTGCGCGAGGTTCTCCAGAACCAGAATCCGCCCGCTCATCCAGTTCTGCACGCTGCTGGCGGTCAAATCGCCCGCTTGCTGCACGGAGGACTGCAGGTTCTGGCGAATGGTATTTCGCTGAAGATAGTCGTTGTAGAGGGTGAACAGCGCGAACGCCAGGACCACGACGCCCGAGGCGGCCAGCAGGATTTTATGGCTGAACTTGAGATTCATTTCATGGGACTTCTTATGACAAATGTGGGGATGCGTTCCGGGATGCAACATTCCATGTAACAGCGTAAGCAGCGTTCTACTGTCTGCTCTACTTTGGTGCACGCATGTCTCACCAGTCTGTCGGCACGTTTCGCAGAAATCTTAGGGCTTTGCACGAAATGGACGTCACTTCTGCCAGATTCCCGCCGAACGGTGATCCAGAGCCTGTGTCGCGGAAGGTTTTCTGACCACTGCTAGAGCGTCAAGCACACTCGACAAATGATGATTGCAGTGTTCGGTGTTTTGATTGGGGGGTTCGCCAGTGACTAGCGTTATACCAGGTGGCGCAAATGGCAGGTTCGACACATTAGCAAGGCTCATAAAGCAGTAAGCCCTTAAACGAGAAAACCCCTGACTGCGTTAGCAGACAGGGGTCTCGGAATTCGATCTTGACGATGACCTACTCTCACATGGGGAAACCCCACACTACCATCGGCGATGCATCGTTTCACTGCTGAGTTCGGGATGGGATCAGGTGGTT
>NZ_JBIUWM010000076.1:0-12916 GCF_044743445.1 Pseudomonas sp. NPDC087615
CCTTGAACTATCGCTCTCCGAGGGAGTTCAGGCGCTTAGCGGCAGCATCAATTTAACGGGGAGTTGGTGTCCGGTTTGGTAGGGGCAAGTCCACATCCGACACTTCACTTACAGTCTTGAAAGCTCTCAATCCCTTGATTTATCTGGGTTTAACAGAAGATTGAAATCTCACTTACACTTCTTACATGTTTTTGAGAGTAGGACCGGAAAACTTTTTCCCCTCGTATAGGGGGTGTGTCTGATGCGCGGACACTCATTGCGGACTTGAGAAAACGGGCCTCTCAAGCATGTCGCTCACTCTCGCTGGCCAACCTGGTCGTCCGCCAGTTGTTGTAGGAATCAGCCCGCGACAGGGGAGAGCGGTTGGTGAGGTAGGTAAATTGCGGTTACGCCATTTTTACGCCACCCATAAAAAAAGGCCTTGCTAAGCAAGACCTTTCTTAATTTTGGTGCCCCGAGGGAGACTCGAACTCCCACTCCTTTCGAAAACGGATTTTGAATCCGCCGCGTCTACCAATTCCGCCATCAGGGCTCAATGGCGGCGAAGTATAGAGATGAGATTACCGTTGGTCAATCACGTTTCATGGTCAATTTTCGATATTTCCGCTAGACTTTCGGGCCCTGCTAGACGAACCCCATCATGCGCGTTGCTGACTTTACCTTCGAACTCCCTGATTCGCTGATCGCTCGCCACCCTTTGGCCGAGCGTCGCGGTAGTCGCCTGTTGACCCTGGATGGGGTTAGCGGCGCCCTCGCACACCGTCAATTCACTGATTTGCTTGAGCATTTGCGCCCGGGCGATTTGATGGTGTTCAACAATACCCGGGTGATTCCGGCGCGGCTGTTCGGGCAGAAAGCCTCCGGCGGCAAGCTGGAAATCCTCATCGAGCGGGTGCTTGATGCGCATCGCGTGCTGGCGCATGTACGTTCCAGCAAGTCGCCGAAGCCGGGTTCGAAGATTCTCATCGATGGCGGTGGCGAAGCTGAAATGCTTGCGCGCCATGATGCGTTGTTCGAGTTGGGCTTCGATGAAGAAGTGCTGCCGCTGCTCGATCGCGTCGGGCACATGCCGTTGCCTCCTTATATAGACCGCCCGGATGAAGGCTCGGATCGCGAGCGCTATCAGACGGTGTACGCCGAGCGCTTGGGCGCGGTGGCGGCGCCGACGGCGGGGCTGCATTTCGATCAGCCGCTGATGGAGGCGATTGCCGCCAAGGGCGTCGAGACCGCATTCGTCACGTTGCACGTTGGCGCGGGTACGTTCCAGCCGGTGCGCGTGGAGAAGATCGAAGATCACCACATGCACAGTGAGTGGCTGGAAGTCGGCCAGGACGTGGTTGATGCCGTCGCCGCTTGCCGTGCGCGGGGTGGTCGGGTGATCGCGGTCGGCACCACCAGCGTGCGTTCGCTGGAAAGTGCGGCGCGTGATGGCGTGCTCAAGCCGTTCAGTGGCGACACCGACATTTTTATCTTCCCGGGCCGGCCGTTCCATGTGGTCGATGCCCTGGTCACCAATTTCCATTTGCCGGAATCCACGCTGTTGATGCTGGTTTCGGCATTCGCCGGTTATCCCGAAACCATGGCCGCCTACAAGGCCGCCGTCGACAACGGTTACCGCTTTTTCAGCTACGGTGATGCGATGTTCATCACCCGTAATCCCGCACCTACTGCCCCTAAACAAACAGGCCCAGAGGAAACAGAATGAGTCGCGAATGTCGCATGTCCTTTGAGCTCCTGGCCACCGATGGCAAGGCCCGTCGTGGTCGCCTGACCTTCCCGCGTGGCACCGTCGAGACCCCGGCGTTCATGCCGGTGGGTACTTACGGCACGGTCAAGGGCATGTTGCCGCGTGACATCGTCGCCACCGGCGCCGAGATCATCCTGGGTAACACCTTCCACCTGTGGCTGCGCCCGGGTACTCAGGTGATCAAGGAGCACGGTGACCTGCACGATTTCATGCAGTGGAAAGGCCCGATCCTGACCGACTCCGGCGGTTTCCAGGTGTTCAGCCTTGGCGCGATGCGCAAGATCAAGGAGGAGGGTGTGACCTTCGCCTCTCCGGTGGATGGCGCCAAAGTGTTCATGGGCCCGGAGGAGTCGATGCAGGTTCAGCGTGACCTGGGCTCCGACATCGTGATGATCTTCGACGAATGCACGCCGTATCCGGCTGACGAAGACGTCGCGCGCGTGTCGATGGAGCTGTCGCTGCGTTGGGCTCAACGCTCGAAAAACGCTCACGGTGACAACACCGCGGCCCTGTTCGGTATCGTACAGGGCGGCATGCACCAGGATCTGCGCATGCGTTCGCTGGAAGGTCTCGACAAGATCGGCTTCGATGGCCTCGCCATTGGCGGTCTGTCGGTGGGCGAACCGAAGCACGAGATGATCAAGGTGCTGGATTATCTGCCGGGCATGATGCCGGCTGACAAACCTCGTTACCTTATGGGCGTTGGCAAACCGGAAGATCTGGTTGAGGGTGTGCGCCGCGGTGTGGACTTGTTCGATTGCGTGATGCCAACCCGTAATGCCCGGATTGGGCATCTGTTCATTGATACAGGCGTGCTGAAGATCCGTAACGCATTCCATCGCCATGATGAATCGCCGCTGGATCCGACCTGCGATTGCTATACCTGCCAGAACTTCTCCCGCGCTTATCTGCATCACCTGGACAAATGCGGCGAAATGCTGGGCAGTATGCTCAATACCATCCACAACTTGCGCCATTATCAGGTGCTGTTGGCTGGTTTGCGCGAGGATATTCTACAGGGTAAATTGGCCGCCTTTGTCGATGCCTTCTACGCCAAACGCGGGCTCCCCGTTCCGCCTTTGGACTAAGTTTTCTGACCCCAAGATTCAACATTTGCAACTGGAGTGCTAAATGAGCTTTTTTATCTCTAATGCCATGGCTGACGCTGCTGCACCGGCTGCTGCCGGCCCAATGGGCGGCGGTTTCGAGTGGATTTTCCTGGTCGGCTTCCTGGTTATCTTCTATCTGATGATCTGGCGTCCACAGGCCAAGCGCGCCAAAGAGCAGAAGAACCTGCTGAGCAGCCTTGCGAAGGGCGACGAAGTGGTTACCACCGGTGGCATCGCCGGCAAGATCACCAAAGTGGCCGATGACTTCGTGGTTCTGGAAGTTTCCGACACCGTGGAAATGAAGTTTCAGAAGGGCGCCATCGCCGCCACGCTGCCAAAAGGCACGCTGAAAGCGATCTAAGCAACAACTTCTACTCAATCGACGGGGCGCGCAAGGCGCCCCGCGTCATAACGGGCGGCGTGATGCTGAACAAATACCCTCTGTGGAAATACATTCTGATCCTGGCGGTGCTGGCGGTCGGTCTGATTTATTCCGCTCCCAATCTTTACCCCGATGACCCGGCTATTCAAATCAGCGGCGCCAGCACGGCTCTGCAGGTCAATCAGGCCGATCTGGACCGCGTAAGCACCGCGCTTCACGAGTCCGGGATCAACGTCAAGGCGGCCACTCTGGCGGCAAACGGCAAGGGCGGCCTGATCCGTCTGAGCAAGGCTGAAGATCAGCTGCCGGCCAAAGACGTTGTGCGCAAGGCATTGGGTGATGACTATGTCGTCGCGCTGAACCTGGCACAAACCACCCCGCAATGGCTGCGCAATCTGGGCGCGCACCCGATGAAGCTGGGTCTGGACTTGTCCGGTGGTGTGCACTTCCTGCTGGAAGTGGACATGGATAAAGCCCTCGATGCACGCCTGAAAGTCTACGAAGGCGACGTCAAGAGCCTGCTGCGCAAAGAGAAGCTGCGCTATCGCAGCCTGCCGCAACTGGGCGGTGCCATCCAGCTGGGCTTCGCTGATGAAGGCAGCCGCGAACAAGCCCGTGCACTGATCCGCAAGAACTTCAACGATTTCGACATTGTTCCGGCCGACCTCAATGGTCAACCGGTGCTGCGTCTGGCGATGACCCCGGCCAAGCTGGCGGAAATCCGTGAATACTCCATCAAGCAGAACTTGACCACGGTGCGTAACCGCGTCAACGAGCTGGGTGTTGCCGAACCGATTGTCCAGCGTCAGGGCGCCAACCGCATCGTGGTTGAGCTGCCGGGCGTGCAGGACACAGCCGAAGCCAAGCGTATCCTCGGCAAAACGGCCAACCTTGAGTTCCGTCTGGCGGCAGAGCCGGGCGCTTCGAAAGCCACCTCCGAGACGTTCGAGTTTCGTGAAGGCAATCGTCCTGCGGCGCAAATCGAGCGTGGTCTGATCATTACAGGTGATCAGGTTACCGACGCCAAGGCCGGTTTCGGCGAGCACGGTACGCCTGAAGTGAACATCCGTCTGGATGGACATGGTGGTGAGCTGATGAGCCGCGCGACCCGTTCGAACGTCGGTCGCAGCATGGCGGTGATCTTCATCGAGCAGCGTCCGGTCACCACTTACACCAAGCAAGTGGTTGGTGGCGTCGAGAAAGACGTACCGGTGCAGACCTTCAAGGAAGAGAAGAAGATCATCAGCCTGGCGACCATTCAGTCGCCGCTGGGGGCTCAGTTCCGCATCACTGGCCTGAACGGTCAGGGCGAGTCGTCCGAACTGGCGCTGCTGTTGCGTGCCGGTGGTCTGGCGGCGCCGATGTACTTCGCTGAAGAGCGCACCATCGGCCCGAGCCTGGGTGCTGACAACATCACCAAAGGTATTGATGCATCGCTGTGGGGCATGCTGTTTGTCTCGCTGTTCATCATCGCCATCTATCGCTTCTTCGGCATCATCGCCACTGTCGCTCTGGGCGTGAACATGGTGTTGCTGCTGGCGCTGATGTCGCTGCTGGGGGCAACGCTGACCCTGCCGGGTATCGCCGGTATCGTCTTGACCATGGGTATGGCGGTCGACGCCAACGTGCTGATCTTCTCGCGGATTCGCGAAGAGATTGCCGCCGGGATGACCGTGCAGCGTGCAATCAACGAAGGCTTCGGCCGGGCATTCACCGCGATTCTCGACGCCAACCTGACAACCTTGTTGGTCGGCGGGATTCTCTTTGCCATGGGCACAGGCCCGGTCAAAGGCTTCGCAGTGACCATGTCCCTCGGGATCTTTACCTCGATGTTCACGGCCATCATGGTGACCCGCGCGATGGTCAACCTGATCTTCGGCGGTCGTGACTTCAAGAAGTTGTGGATTTAAGGGGCTGCCATGTTACGTACAATCAACTTCATGGGCGTTCGCAACGTTGCGTTCGGCGTCACATTGTTCCTTACCGTGCTGGCCTTGTTCAGTGTCGCCACCAAGGGCATGAACTGGGGGCTGGACTTTACCGGCGGTACGCTCATTGAGCTGACCTACGAGCGTCCGGCCGATGTCACCAAGGTGCGCGAGCAACTGGTGGAGTCGGGTTACCACGAAGCCATCGTGCAGAGCTTCGGAGCAACCACTGATCTTCTGGTGCGTATGCCTGGCGAAGACCCGCAACTGGGTCATCAGGTGGCTGATGCTCTGCAGAAGGTCGGCGGCGACAACCCGGCGACGGTCAAGCGTGTCGAGTTCGTCGGCCCGCAGGTCGGTGAAGAGCTGCGCGACCAGGGCGGCCTCGGCATGCTGCTGGCGCTCGGCGGCATCCTGCTCTACCTGGCTTTCCGCTTTCAGTGGAAGTTCGCGGTCGGCGCCATTGTTTCGCTGATCCATGACGTGATCGTGACCATCGGTATTCTGTCGTTCTTCCAGGTCACCTTCGACCTGACGGTGCTGGCGGCGGTACTGGCGATTATTGGTTACTCGCTGAACGACACCATCGTGGTATTCGACCGGGTTCGTGAGAACTTCCGTGTGCTGCGCAAGGCGTCCTTGATCGAGAACATCAACATCTCGACCACTCAGACTTTGCTGCGCACCATGGCGACGTCGATCTCCACGTTGCTGGCGATCTCGGCTCTGCTGTTCTTTGGTGGTGACAACCTGTTCGGCTTCTCCATTGCCCTGTTTATCGGTGTTCTGGCGGGTACTTACTCGTCGATCTACATCGCTAACGTGGTGTTGATCTGGCTGGATCTGACCACTGAAGACCTGATTCCACCCGCCAACACCGACAAGGAAGTCGACGACCGTCCATAACGGCCATCGTTTTCCCGGTTGTCAGCCAAAAAAGGCGCGAGTTGAACTCGCGCCTTTTTTTATGCTCCAAGGCTGGGATAAGCGCGGGCCCGTCCCGCATGTGATGGTCAGGAGGTTCATGTGAACAAGTCGTTACTGGTTGGTGCGGTATTGGGTGCTGTCGGTGTAACAGCCGGGGGTGCTGTTGCCACCTACAGCCTGGTTAAAAGCGGCCCTGAGTATGCGCAAGTGCTGGCCGTTGAGCCGGTCAAAACACAGATCAAGACTCCACGTGAAGTCTGCAAGGATGTAACCGTGACCCGGCAGGCGCCGGTCAAGGATCAACACCAGATCCTCGGCACCGCTATCGGTGCGGTAGCGGGCGGTTTGCTGGGTAATCAGGTGGGTGGTGGCACCGGCAAGAAGATTGCCACGGTGGCAGGTGCGGTCGGCGGTGGTTATGCCGGTAACAAGGTGCAGGAAGGTATGCAAAACCGTGACACCTACACCACCACGCAAACGCGCTGCAACACAGTGAATGACATCAGTGACAAGGTTGTTGGTTACGACGTGCGTTATTCGCTGGATGGCAAGGAAGGCAAGGTTCGGATGGATCGCGATCCGGGCAACCAGATTCCGGTCGACAAGGAAGGTAAATTGATTCTGTCGCAGAATGGGTCGGGCCAATAATCGTTCGATCGTTTGAGATGAAGCACCCTGCGGGGTGCTTTTTTGTGTCCGCGATTCAGGTCGCGCCGTAAATCCCTTGTGGGAGCGGGTTTGCTCGCGAATGCTGTTTAATATTCAAAGTGGATGCTGAATGAATCACTGCTCTCGCGAGCAAGCCTGCTCTCACATTGGGTCTGTGGTGTGTCTGGAGGTCTAAGTCATGGGCATTAAAAAAGCACCCCGAAGGGTGCTTTTTGCGTTTCGCTAAAAGCTTAGCGCTTCAGCGAAGCCGGCAGGTGCGGCTGGATGGCCGTCAGAACTGCCTTGAAGCATTTGGTGTTACCGGCAACGATGTGGCCTTTTTCAAGGAAATCGTGACCGCCGGTGAAGTCGCTTACCAAACCACCAGCTTCTTGAATCAGCAGGGCGCCTGCAGCCATGTCCCACTCGGACAGGCCCGACTCCCAGAACGCATCGAAACGACCGGCAGCGACGTAAGCCAGGTCCAGACTTGCCGAGCCAGCACGACGTATGCCGGCAGTCTGGCCCACCAGGGCGCGGAACATGCCCAGGTAGTTGTCGAGGTTGTCCATCTGGTCGTCACGGAACGGGAAGCCGGTACCCAGCAGGGCACCGTCGAGGCTGGTACGACCGCTGACGCGCAGGCGACGACCGTTCAGTTGAGCGCCACGACCACGGCTGGCGGTGAATTCTTCCTGGCGAACCGGGTCCAGAACCACTGCGTGTTCCAGGCGACCGCGATATTTGCAGGCGATGCTGACAGCAAAGTGAGGAATGCCGCGCAGGAAGTTGGTCGTGCCGTCCAGTGGGTCGATGATCCACAGGTATTCTTCGCCTTCGATGCCGGTGCCGGCGTGCAGGCCAGTTTCTTCACCCTGGATCGAGTGATTCGGGTAAGCCTTGCGCAGGGCGTCGATGATTTTCTGTTCGGCGGCGCGATCCACCTCGGATACATAATCCTTGGCGTCTTTTTCGTCGACCTTGATGGTATCCAGGCGCTCGATGGAGCGGAAGATCAGTTCACTGGCGCTGCGGGCGGCGCGCAGCGCGATATTCAGCATGGGCTGCATGGATGTGTCACCTAAGGTTGTTAAAGAAAGCCGCGCATTCTATCAGAACTTTTCTTCAGGTGAAGGACGCTGTTCGCTTTCATAGCTTAACGGTAGGCTGTTCTGTAAGATTTGCACCCCTTCCCTGTGTCCGAGAGCGCCTCCCTTGCTGCAGAACATTCGTGTCGTCCTGGTCAATACCAGCCACCCCGGCAACATCGGCGGGGCTGCGCGCGCCATGAAAAACATGGGTCTGTCGCGATTGGTGCTGGTTGAACCGCGGCTGTTCCCGCATCACGAAGCCGATGCTCGTGCTTCCGGTGCCGGTGACATTCTTGAAAACGCGCAAGTCGTCGCCACTTTGGAAGATGCCTTGGTCGGCTGCAATCTGGTGCTCGGCACCAGTGCTCGTGATCGGCGCATTCCGTGGCCACTGCTGGATCCGCGCGAATGCGGCACCAAAGTGGTTGAGGAAGCCGGGCAGGGCGCCGAAATCGCCCTGGTGTTTGGTCGTGAAGATTCCGGCCTGACCAATGAAGAGTTGCAGCGATGTCACTTTCACGTGCACATCCCCTCCGATCCAGAGTTCAGTTCGCTGAACCTCGGCGCGGCGGTGCAGGTGTTGAGCTATGAAGTGCGCATGGCCTGGCTGGCTGCACAGGGTCAGCCGAGCAAGATCGAGAAAGAAGAAGTGGCCTCGGTGAAAAGCGCCGAGCTGGCGACCATGGATGAGCTGGAGCGATTCTATGAGCATCTGGAGCAGACGCTGGTCGCCATCGAATTCCTTGATCCGGAAAAACCACGGCACTTGATGGCGCGCCTGCGCCGGTTGTACGGACGCAGCTCGGTCAGCCGGGCGGAGATGAATATTTTGCGTGGCATTCTCACGGAAACCCAAAAAGCGGCCCGTGGTGAGCTTCTTAAGCGGAAGGACTAAATGATGTTTGAGCGTTTGCGTGAAGATATCCAAAGTGTGTTCCATCGAGACCCGGCAGCGCGTAACGCTTTTGAAGTCCTGACCTGCTACCCCGGGATGCATGCGATCTGGATTCACCGATTGGCCGGGATGCTCTGGCGCCATGATCTGAAATGGCTGGCGCGTCTGGTGTCGAACTTTGGTCGTTGGTTGACCGGGATCGAGATTCATCCGGGGGCGAAAGTCGGTCGACGATTCTTTATCGATCACGGCATGGGGATCGTCATTGGCGAAACCGCCGAGATTGGCGATGACGTAACCATTTATCAGGGCGTGACCCTGGGTGGCACCAGTTGGAATAAAGGCAAGCGCCATCCGACGTTGGGTGATGGTGTTGTCGTCGGTGCGGGCGCCAAAGTGCTCGGCCCGTTCACGGTCGGTGCGGGTGCCAAGGTCGGCTCCAATGCCGTGGTAACCAAAGAAGTGCCGCCGGGCGCCACGGTTGTGGGGATTCCTGGGCGAATCATCGTCAAATCCGATGAGGAGCAGGACGCCAAACGCAAGGCCATGGCCGAGAAGATCGGCTTCGATGCCTATGGTGTCAGTGAGGACATGCCTGACCCGGTGGCGCGTGCCATCGGTCAGTTGCTCGATCACCTGCAAGCGGTGGATGGGCGACTGGAAGGAATGTGCGGCGCGCTAAAGGATCTGGGCAGTAATTACTGTGCGAAAGATCTGCCTGAGCTGCGTGAAGAAGACTTTGCCTGTGTAAAAGACAAGGATCAGAGTCAGGCGAGCTAAACCGCGTCGTTTTCTTCGCGAGCAGGCCAGCGTTGGAATGCATTCCCTTGTGGGGGTGGACTCGCTCGCGAAGAACGATAACGCGGTATGTCTGGCTGTGCGCCGCCAGCCTTTGCTATGATGCGCGCGCTCTTTTGGGGGTAAACCCGACTAAAGCACTAGGTCTTATAGTTGACTTAAATGCTCGGGAATTGCATACTCCCGCCCATTCTGAACTCCGTGGTAACTGTCCATGCGACTGACTACAAAAGGCCGATACGCCGTGACCGCCATGCTCGACCTGGCGTTGCACGCGCAGCACGGGCCCGTGTCCCTGGCCGATATCTCCGAGCGCCAAGGGATCTCCCTGTCCTACCTCGAACAGCTTTTCGCCAAGCTGCGCCGCAGCAACCTGGTTTCCAGTGTTCGCGGTCCGGGCGGTGGCTACCAGTTGTCCCGCGACATGCAGGGCATTCAGGTCGCTCAGGTGATCGATGCGGTGAACGAATCGGTCGATGCGACCAAGTGCCAGGGCCAGGGCGATTGCCATTCCGGCGACACCTGTCTGACCCATCATCTGTGGTGCGACCTGAGCCTGCAGATTCACGAATTTCTGAGCGGTATCAGCTTGGCTGACCTTGTCACTCGCCGTGAGGTGCAAGAAGTAGCCCAGCGTCAGGATCAGCGTCGTTGCAATGGCAAGGCGCAGCACCTGGACAAGATTGAAGCGTCCGCCGTCGAATGACAGCCAAAGAGCTAGCGGCACGCCAGCCAGCCTGATTTAGGAGATAGTCCATGAAATTGCCGATTTACCTTGATTACTCTGCGACCACCCCGGTCGATCCGCGCGTTGCGCAAAAGATGAGTGAATGCCTGCTGGTCGACGGAAACTTCGGTAACCCGGCGTCCCGTTCCCATGTGTTCGGCTGGAAGGCTGAAGAGTCCGTCGAAAATGCACGTCGTCAGGTGGCCGACCTGGTCAACGCCGACCCGCGCGAAATCGTCTGGACTTCCGGTGCTACCGAGTCCGATAACCTGGCAATCAAGGGCGCGGCACATTTCTACGCCTCCAAGGGCAAGCACCTGATCACCTCCAAAATTGAGCACAAGGCTGTCCTCGACACCATGCGCCAACTGGAGCGTGAAGGTTTCGAAGTGACCTACCTCGATCCTCAGACTGACGGTCTGATCACTCCTGAGATGATCGACGCCGCGCTGCGCGAAGACACCATCCTCGTGTCGATCATGCACGTAAACAACGAAATCGGCACCGTCAACGACATCGCGGCCATCGGCGAACTGCTTCGTTCGAAAGGCATCCTGTTCCACGTTGACGCCGCTCAGTCCACTGGCAAGGTCGAGATCGATCTGCAGAAGCTGAAAGTCGACATGATGTCGTTCTCCGCCCACAAAACCTACGGCCCTAAAGGCATCGGCGCGTTGTACGTCAGCCGCAAGCCGCGTGTGCGCATCGAAGCGACCATGCACGGCGGCGGTCACGAGCGCGGCATGCGTTCCGGCACTCTGGCGACTCACCAAATCGTCGGCATGGGCGAAGCGTTCCGTGTGGCCAAGGAAGACATGGTTGCTGAAAACGTTCGTATCAAAGCCTTGAGCGATCGTTTCTACAAGCAGGTCGAACATCTGGAAGAGCTGTACGTAAACGGCAGTCTGACTGCCCGCGTTCCGCACAACCTGAACCTGAGCTTCAACTACGTTGAAGGCGAATCGCTGATCATGGCGCTCAAGGATCTGGCGGTTTCGTCCGGTTCGGCCTGCACCTCGGCATCGCTTGAGCCTTCGTACGTACTGCGCGCTCTGGGCCGCAACGACGAATTGGCGCACAGCTCGATCCGCTTCACCTTCGGCCGTTTCACCACCGAAGAAGAAATCGACTACGCCGCGCAGAAAGTCTGCGAGGCCGTTACCAAGCTGCGCGCTCTGTCGCCGCTGTGGGACATGTACAAAGACGGTGTCGACATTTCGAAAATCGAGTGGGCGGCACACTGATTTCAAGTCGCCGCGAACCGGCCCCGTCAACTCCGGTTGTGGGGCATAAAGAGCGACTCTCTGATGAGTGAGGATTAAGAATCATGGCTTACAGCGAAAAGGTCATCGACCACTACGAAAACCCGCGTAACGTCGGCAAGATGAATGCCGAAGACCCGGATGTCGGCACTGGCATGGTTGGCGCACCTGCGTGCGGCGACGTGATGCGTCTGCAGATCAAGGTCAACGATCAGGGCGTTATCGAAGATGCCAAGTTCAAGACCTATGGCTGCGGTTCGGCAATCGCTTCCAGCTCCCTCGCTACCGAGTGGATGAAGGGCAAGACCCTGGACGAAGCCGAAACCATCAAGAACACTCAGCTGGCCGAAGAATTGGCCCTGCCACCAGTGAAGATTCACTGCTCGGTACTGGCTGAAGACGCTATCAAAGCGGCTGTTCGCGATTACAAGCAGAAGAAAGGCTTGATCTGACTTTCAGGATTTGGCGACGAGTAAGGAGTCACCGATGGCTATCAGCATGACAGAAGCGGCTGCTCGACACGTGCGGCGCTCCCTCGACGGGCGCGGCAAAGGTGAAGGGATACGTCTGGGTGTTCGCACCACAGGCTGTTCCGGCCTTGCCTACGTGCTGGAGTTTGTCGATGAGGTGGTTGCAGAGGATCAGGTGTTCGAAAGTCACGGTGAAAAAGTGATTATCGACCCGAAGAGCCTGGCCTACCTGGACGGCACCGAGCTCGATTTCGTCAAGGAAGGGTTGAACGAAGGCTTCAAGTTCAACAACCCCAACGTACGCGGTGAATGTGGCTGCGGCGAAAGCTTCAACATCTGAGGCTTGTCGTGGGTATTCCTTGTCATTTCGCTTTATTCGAGCTGCAACCGAGTTTCCGTCTGGATCTCGAGCAGTTGGCCACGCGCTATCGTGAGTTGGCGCGCGGCGTTCATCCTGACCGCTTTGCCGACGCTTCAGAGCGTGAGCAGCGGTCGGCTCTTGAGCAGTCTGCGCGTCTTAATGACGCTTATCAGACGCTCAAGAGCCCTGCCCAGCGTGCGCGCTACCTGCTGAACATCAGCGGGCATGAAGTGCCGATGGAGGTCACGGTCCACGACCCCGAGTTTCTTTTGCAGCAGATGCAATGGCGCGAAGAGCTCGAAGACCTTCAGGACAGCGCCGACCTGGATGGTGTCGCCGTATTCAAGCGTCGCCTGAAAGTGGCTCAGGAAGAACTCAATGAAAGCTTCGCAGCCTGTTGGGATGATGCCGCGCGACGTGAGCAGGCCGAACGCCTGATGCGGCGCATGCAGTTCCTCGACAAGCTCACCTACGAAGTGCGCCAGTTAGAAGAGCGCCTCGACGATTAACCCAGTGCCGCTCCGGTCGCACGCCTGAGATCCAGATACGTCCTGATCACGAGGGCCCTACT
>NZ_JBIUWM010000076.1:12922-16286 GCF_044743445.1 Pseudomonas sp. NPDC087615
GTACCCCCCCCCCCCCCCCCCCCCCCCCCCCCCCCCCCCCCCCCCCCCCCCCCCCCCGCGCCCCCCCCCCCCCCCCCCCCCCCCCCCCCCCACTTTGATTGTTACCGCCCCTACCGAGTTCCCCAACCCCCGACGACGCTACCAATTCGCTGGTCGCTGCGTTGCGCAGTGGTCTCTCCGAGCCGCTGGCCGACGCTGACGGGCAGGTCATCCTGCCGTCCGCCGTGCGTTATCACGCCGATCGCGTCGAGGTCGGCGAGTCGGCCAAGCTGGCCGCCGCTTCCGATCCCTTGAACACCGTGCTGTCGGTCAAGCGCTTGATGGGTCGCGGTCTGTCCGACGTCAAGCAACTGGGCGAGCAACTGCCATATCGCTTTGTCGGCGGCGAATCGCACATGCCGTTCATCGATACCGTACAAGGCCCGAAGAGTCCTGTTGAGGTCTCTGCCGATATTCTCAAGGTACTGCGTCAGCGTGCTGAGGCGACCTTGGGTGGCGAGTTGGTCGGTGCGGTGATCACCGTGCCAGCGTATTTCGATGATGCTCAGCGTCAGGCCACCAAGGATGCGGCGAAACTCGCCGGCCTCAATGTGCTGCGCCTGCTCAATGAGCCAACCGCAGCCGCTGTGGCTTACGGTCTGGATCAGCACGCCGAGGGCCTGGTCGCGATTTATGACTTGGGCGGCGGCACCTTCGATATTTCCATTTTGCGTCTGACCGGCGGTGTTTTCGAAGTCCTGGCCACCGGCGGCGACAGTGCGCTGGGCGGTGACGACTTCGATCACGCGATTGCCGGCTGGATCATCGAGAGTGCGGGTTTGTCCGCTGATCTCGATCCGGGCGCGCAACGTAATCTGCTGCAAACTGCTTGCGCAGCCAAAGAAGCCCTGACCGATGCGGCCAGCGTTGAAGTTGCCTACGGTGACTGGAAAGCGCTGCTGACCCGCGAAGCTTTCGATGCGCTGATCGAGCCGATGGTCGCTCGCAGCCTGAAAGCCTGCCGCCGTGCGGTTCGCGATTCCGGCATTGAGCTGGATGACGTACACGCCGTGGTCATGGTTGGCGGTTCGACCCGCGTTCCGCGCGTGCGTGAAGCCGTCGCCGAAGCGTTCGGTCGTCAGCCGTTGACTGAAATCGACCCGGATCAAGTGGTGGCCATTGGTGCTGCGATCCAGGCCGACACCCTGGCTGGCAACAAGCGCGATGGCGGCGAACTGCTGCTGCTCGACGTGATTCCGCTGTCCCTGGGGCTGGAAACCATGGGTGGCTTGATGGAGAAGGTAATCCCGCGCAACACCACCATCCCCGTCGCACGTGCCCAGGATTTCACCACTTATAAAGACGGCCAGTCGGCCATGGCGATCCATGTGCTGCAGGGTGAGCGTGAGCTGATCAGCGACTGCCGCTCCTTGGCGCGCTTCGAATTGCGCGGCATTCCGGCGATGGTGGCCGGTGCGGCGAAGATTCGCGTGACCTTCCAGGTCGATGCCGACGGACTGCTCAGCGTTTCTGCCCGTGAACTGGGGGCGGGCGTTGAAGCGAGCATTCAGGTCAAGCCGTCCTACGGTCTGACCGACGGCGAAATCGCCAAGATGCTCAAGGATTCGTTCCAGCACGCCAATGACGATAAGGTCGCCCGCGTTCTGCGCGAGCAGCAGGTGGATGCCCAGCGCCTGATCGAGGCGGTGCAGGGCGCTCTCGAGGTGGATGGCGAGCGTTTGCTCGACGCCGAAGAGCGCATGGTCATCGACCTGCAGGTGCAGGAACTGGCCGAACTGATGAAAGGTACTGATGGTTACGCCATCGAGCAGCAGACCAAGCGTCTGTCGCAAGTGACCGATGCTTTTGCTGCTCGCCGGATGGATTTGACGGTGAAAGCCGCTCTGTCGGGGCGCAACCTGAATGAAATCGAGGATATCTGATGCCGCAGGTCATTTTTCTGCCCCACGAGAAGTTCTGCCCTGAAGGCATGGTGGTCGAGGCTGCGCCCGGCACATCGATTCTCGAACTGGCCCATGAAAACCATATCGAGATGGAAAGCGCCTGCGGCGGCGTCTGCGCCTGCACCACTTGCCACTGCATCATCCGCGAGGGTTTTGACTCGATGGAAGAGGCTGATGAGCTGGAAGAGGACTTCCTGGATCGTGCCTGGGGCCTGGAAGCGCAGTCGCGCCTTGCCTGTCAGGCTATCGTGGGTGAAGAAGACATCACCGTCGAGATTCCGAAATATTCGCTTAACCATGCGGCCGAAGCGCCGCACTGACTGGTAAGACTGTCATGAGCTACGGTTGGAATGATGTTCAACGCATTGCAGAAGAATTGGCCGAAGCCAAGCCGGATGTAGATCCGCTTTCTGTGAATTTCGTCGACCTGCAGCGATGGATCAAGGAACTGCCTGACTTCGACGACACCTCTGGCCGCGTCGGCGAGAAGGTGTTGGAAGCGGTTCAGGCGCTCTGGATCGAAGAAGTAGACTGATCGTCCTCGCAGGTTAGGCAATACCCAAGAACCCGCGTATAATTCGCGGGTTTAATTTTTCGCAAATTACCGTTTCTGGAGTTACACCATGGCTGTTCAACGTACTTTCTCCATCATCAAGCCTGACGCTGTTGCAAAAAACGTCATCGGCGAGATCACCACTCGTTTCGAAAAAGCAGGCCTGCGCGTTGTAGCTTCGAAACTGAAGCAACTGTCCAAAGCCGAAGCTGAAGGCTTCTACGCTGAGCACAGCGCTCGTGGTTTCTTCGGCGACCTGGTTGCTTTCATGATCTCCGGCCCGGTTGTTGTTCAGGTTCTGGAAGGCGAAAACGCTATCGCTCTGAACCGTGAGCTGATGGGCGCTACCAACCCGAAAGAAGCTGCTGCCGGTACCATCCGCGCTGACTTCGCTGATTCCATCGACGCCAACGCTGTTCACGGTTCGGACTCCGAAGCTGCAGCTGCTCGTGAAATCTCGTACTTCTTCGCAGCTACTGAAGTAACCACTCGCTAAGCATTGGCTTAAGAGTGAAGGTGAATCCATGACTACATCGACTGTAAAAACCAACCTGCTGGGTCTGACTCAACAGGAAATGGAAAAATTCTTCGACTCAATCGGGGAGAAGCGTTTCCGTGCCGGTCAGGTAATGAAATGGATTCACCACTTTGGCGTCGATGATTTCGACGCCATGACGAACGTCAGCAAGGCCTTGCGCGACAAGCTCAAGGCAATTGCTGAAGTCCGTGGTCCTGAAGTGGTCAGCGAGGACATTTCCAGCGACGGCACCCGTAAGTGGGTGGTGGGGGGGGGGGGGGGGGGGGGGGGGGGGGGGGGGGGGGGGGGGGGGGGGGGGGGGGGGGGGGGGGGGGGGGGGGCGGGGGGCAC
>NZ_JBIUWM010000076.1:16294-16672 GCF_044743445.1 Pseudomonas sp. NPDC087615
CGGCACTCTGTGCGTTTCGTCCCAGGCAGGCTGTGCCCTGGATTGCAGTTTCTGCTCCACCGGCAAGCAAGGCTTCAACAGCAATCTCACCGCCGCCGAAGTGATCGGTCAGGTGTGGATTGCCAACAAATCTTTTGGCAGCGTCCCGGCAACCGTCGACCGTGCTATCACCAACGTGGTGATGATGGGCATGGGTGAGCCGCTATTGAACTTCGACAACGTCGTGGCCGCCATGCATCTGATGATGGATGACCTTGGTTACGGGATCTCCAAGCGCCGCGTGACCCTGTCCACGTCGGGTGTGGTGCCGATGATCGATGAGATGGCCAAGCACAACGACGTATCAATGTCGTTATCCATGAACTCACCGAAAGAAGC
>NZ_JBIUWM010000076.1:16682-21349 GCF_044743445.1 Pseudomonas sp. NPDC087615
CGTAACCAATTGGTGCCGATCAACAAGAAATATCCGCTTAAGATGCTGCTCGAGTCGTGCCAGCGCTACATGTCCGCCCTTGGCGAGAAGCGTGTGCTGACCATCGAGTACACCTTGCTCAAGGACGTCAACGACAAGGTTGAACACGCCGTTGAAATGGTCGAGTTGCTGAAGAACATTCCATGCAAGATCAACCTGATTCCGTTCAACCCGTTCCCGCATTCCGGGTACGAGCGGCCGAGCAACAACGCGATCCGTCGCTTCCAGGATCAGTTGCATCAGGCCGGTTTCAACGTCACCGTCCGCACCACCCGTGGTGAAGACATCGACGCCGCGTGCGGTCAATTGGTAGGGCAGGTGCTGGATCGCACCCGTCGCAGCGAACGTTACATCGCCGTGCGTGAGTTGAGCGCCGACAGCGATCTGGCACAGAACGCCGCGAACACTAACTAAGAGAGGATCTCTATGTCCCTGCGCTTTGCGCTGCTGTTGCTGTTGGCCAGCCTGTGTGCTGGTTGTGTCCTGTCGGGTGACTACAACCCGATGAAGACCAGCAAGGGCCGCGATGAAGCGCGGGCTGCCTACGTGCAACTCGGGCTGGGGTACTTGCAGCAAGGCATGAGCGAGCGGGCCAAAGTGCCGCTGAAAAAAGCACTGGAGCTCGACAGTTCGGATCCTGACGCCAATGCTGCCCTCGGGCTGGTATTTCAGGCCGAGATGGAGCCCAAACTGGCTGACGAGCACTTTCGCAAGGCCTTGTCCTCCCGTCCGGGTGATGCGCGAACGCTCAACAATTACGGCAGTTTTCTCTACGAAGAGCAGCGTTATAAGGAAGCCTACGAGCGTTTTGAACAGGCCGCCGCCGATACCCTGTATCCTGAGCGTTCGCGTGTGTTCGAGAACCTCGGCATGACGGCATCGAAGCTCGGTGAGCGTGACCTGGCGCAGCAGCAGCTGGAAAAGGCGCTGCGATTGAATCGTCAACAACCGCGCGCATTGCTGGAAATGGCTGAGTTGTCCTTCGAAGACAGGCATTATGTGCCCGCACGTGACTATTACGACCGTTTCAGCCTGCTTACCGATCAAAATGCACGTAGTCTATTGCTCGGCGTTCGGCTGGCGAAAGTGTTTGAAGATCGCGACAAGGCAGCCAGTTACGGCCTGCAATTAAAACGACTCTATCCCGGTACGCCGGAATATCAGCAATACCTGTCGGAGCAATGATGAAAGCGGCGCATCCCGAAGTTGTAGCAGCGAATCGCGTTAACCCCGGTGAGACCCTGCGCCAGGCCCGCGAAAGCAATGGCTGGTCGCTGGCCGAAGTGGCCCTCAAGCTCAACCTCACTGTGACTTCCCTGAGCAATCTTGAAGCCGGCGCTTTCGACAAGCTGCCGGGGCATACCTTCGCACGCGGTTACATTCGCGCTTATGCCAAATTGCTCGGCATGGACCAGACCGTTCTGGTCCAGCAATTCGACCAGTCCACCGGCACCGACTCCCAAGGCAGTAACGTACACGCCCTTGGCCGTATCGAGGAGCCTGTTCGGGTTTCCCACACCATTTTGCGTATCGTCTGCCTGCTGTTGCTGATCGCGGTGATTGGCGGCGGTTTCGTCTGGTGGCAGGATCAGACATCGCTGCGAACCAAAGAATTGACCAGCCTGGCATCGGAGCACGTTGAAGTCGAAGGCGCCGACGGCACGACCCAGATACACCCGATAGACGAGCCGGAGGACCAGGCTGTTGCGCAAGGTCAGGCCGAGGGCGCCACTGCGCTGGCGCTACCGCAGTCGGAAACCACAGCCGAATCGACCGGCCCTGAAGGCGCCGCCCCGGCACCTGCTCCAGCCGAACCGGCCGCTCCCGCTCCCGCGCCAGTTGTTGCGACCCCGGCCCCCAGCGTACCGGCCACGCCAGCGCCGACGGTCACAGCACCGGTCGCCCTGGCAACGCCTGCACCGGCCCAGGAAGCGCCTGCACCCGTTGCCGGCGATGGTCAGGTGCAGTTGCAGTTCACCGGCGATTGCTGGGCACAAGTGACCGATGGTCGTGGCAAGGTTCTGTTCAGTGGTCTGAAGCATAAAGGCGACAGCGTATCTGTTTCCGGCAAGCCGCCGCTTGCTGTGCGCCTGGGTGTTGCCCGCGCCGCGCAGGTCAGCTACAACGGCCAACCGGTCGATATCGCTCCGTTCACCAGTGGCGAGACTGCTCGCCTGAAGTTGGGTCAATAAGTCATGCACGGCGAATCACCAATCAAACGTCGCGTCTCGCGCAAGATCTGGGTCGGTAACGTACCGGTAGGCGGCGATGCGCCTATCGCTGTGCAGAGCATGACCAACAGCGACACCAATGATGTTGCCGCCACTGTTGCGCAGATCAACCGTCTTGAAGCTGCCGGCGTCGACATCGTCCGCGTCTCGGTGCCAGACATGGACGCTGCCGAGGCGTTCGGCAAGATCAAGCAACTGGTCAAGGTGCCACTGGTTGCCGACATCCACTTCGACTACAAGATCGCTTTACGCGTGGCAGAACTGGGTGTGGACTGCCTGCGTATCAACCCGGGCAATATCGGTCGTGAAGACCGCGTGCGTGCGGTGGTTGATGCCGCCCGTGACCGCGGGATCCCGATTCGCATCGGCGTTAACGCCGGTTCCCTGGAAAAAGACCTGCAAAAGAAATACGGCGAGCCCACCCCCGCTGCGCTGGTTGAATCCGCGCTGCGTCACGTCGAACACCTCGAACGCCTGAATTTCCAGGATTTCAAGGTCAGCGTGAAGGCCTCCGACGTGTTCATGGCTGTTGAAGCCTACCGCCTGCTTGCGAAAGAAATCGTTCAGCCACTGCACCTGGGTATCACCGAAGCGGGTGGATTGCGTTCGGGTACGGTGAAATCCGCCGTGGGCCTAGGTATGCTGCTCGCCGAGGGGATTGGCGATACTATCCGCATCTCGCTGGCGGCCGACCCGGTCGAGGAAGTGAAGGTCGGCTACGACATTCTCAAGTCTTTGCGCCTGCGTTCCCGTGGAATCAACTTCATCGCCTGCCCAAGTTGCTCGCGGCAGAACTTCGATGTGGTCAAGACCATGAACGAGCTGGAAGGGCGCCTTGAAGACCTGCTGGTGCCGCTGGATGTCGCGGTGATCGGTTGCGTGGTCAACGGCCCCGGCGAAGCCAAGGAAGCTCATATCGGCTTGACCGGCGGCACGCCAAACCTGATTTACATCGACGGCAAACCGTCGCAGAAACTGACGAATGACAATCTGGTGGATGAGCTGGAAAAGCTGATCCGCCAGAAAGCGGCCGAAAAGGTCGAAGCTGACGCTGCGGTTATCGCGCGCGGTTGAGCCTGACTGTAGAGCCGAACGAATTTAAGGATTTAAAGTGAGCAAGTCATTGCAAGCCATTCGTGGCATGAACGACATCCTGCCCGAACAGACCCCGCTGTGGCGTTATTTCGAGGGCACTGTTGCGCGTCTGCTGGATAACTACGGTTACAAGCAGATCCGCATGCCGATCGTCGAGTTCACCGAGCTGTTCAAGCGCTCGATCGGTGAAGTCACCGACATCGTTGAAAAAGAGATGTACACCTTCGAAGACCGCAACGGCGACTCCCTGACCTTGCGTCCGGAAGGTACCGCAGCGTGCGTGCGTGCAGTGCTCGAGCACGGCATCACCGGTGGCGGCCAAGTACAAAAACTCTGGTACATCGGCCCGATGTTCCGCCACGAACGTCCGCAGAAGGGGCGTTATCGCCAGTTCCATCAGATCGGTCTGGAGGTGTTCAACCTCGACGGTCCGGACATTGACGCCGAACTCATCATCATGACCTGGCGCCTTTGGGGCGAGTTGGGCATTCGTGACGCCGTCAAACTTGAACTCAACAGCCTGGGCACCAGCGAGTCCCGTGGTCGTTATCGTGAAGCGCTGGTCGAGTACCTCTCGGCGCACCACGACAAGCTCGACGAAGACAGCCAGCGTCGTTTGAAAACCAACCCGCTGCGGGTGCTCGACACCAAAAATGCCGACACTCAAGCCGTGTTGGTCGATGCGCCGAAAATGGCTGACTACCTGGACGACGAGTCCCGTGCCCACTTCGAAGGCCTGAAGGCCCGTCTGGACGCCGTCGGCATTCCTTACGTGCTCAACCCCAAGCTGGTTCGAGGCCTTGATTACTACAGCAAAACCGTTTTCGAATGGGTCACCGACAAGCTCGGCGCCCAAGGCACCGTGTGCGCGGGCGGCCGTTACGACGGTCTGGTTGAGCAGATGGGCGGCAAGCCGACCACAGGCGTTGGTTTCGCCATGGGCATCGAGCGTCTGGTGCTGATGCTCGAAACCCTGGAACAGATCCCGGAAGAAATCTCCCGTCAGGTCGACGTCTACCTCTGTGCCTTCGGTGAAGAGGCCGAGTTGGCCGCTCTTACCTTGGCCGAGCGTGTTCGCGATCAACTTCCAAATCTGCGTCTGCAAGTCAATGCCGGCGCCGGTAGCTTCAAAAGCCAGTTCAAGAAAGCCGACAAGAGCGGTGCGCTGTACGCACTGATCCTGGGTGACGACGAAATGGCCCAGCAAGTGGTAGGTTTCAAACCCCTGCGTGGCCAGGGCTAACAACAAAGCATTGCCTGGGATGCGCTCGCCGCTCACCTGGCCACCTGCGTCGTGCAGGG
>NZ_JBIUWM010000077.1:0-20135 GCF_044743445.1 Pseudomonas sp. NPDC087615
GATGGTAGTGTGGGGTTTCCCCATGTGAGAGTAGGTCATCGTCAAGATTAAATTCCGAAACCCCAATTGCGAAAGCAGTTGGGGTTTTGTTTTGCTCGCAGGAAAGTTTTTACTCACGGTAGCGAACAAATTTGCACAGTTATTTTCGAATCAGAACACTAGAATAGTCCCACCTTTTTCGGAGCCAGAGTCTTTATGTCAGAGTCGGTTGACGCTCCCGGGCTGTCAGATTTACCGCTGGAAGACTTGGTGGCCTGTCACGAGTGCGACCTGCTGATGCGCAAGCCAAGACTTGCTCATGGCGAGAAAGCGCTCTGCCCACGCTGCGGTTACGAGTTATACGCCCACCGCCATAACGTGGTGCAGCGCAGCCTTGCCTTGGTTATCGCTGCACTGCTGCTCTACATCCCTGCGAACTTTTTACCCATCATGCAGCTCAATCTACTCGGGCAGTCGTCTAACGACACTGTTTGGAGTGGCGTAGTCGGTCTGTTCGAGACCGACATGCAGGGCGTCTCAATCGTCGTCTTCCTGTGCAGCATGGCAATTCCGCTACTCAAGTTGCTGTGCCAGTTGATGGTATTGCTGACGATCCGCTTCAATGTCGGTCGCAGCTACGGCTTGCTGCTCTACCGCATTTATCATCACCTCAGGGACTGGGGAATGCTCGAGGTTTACCTCATGGGCGTACTGGTGGCGATCGTCAAACTGGCGGATATGGCGGCCATCACTGTTGGCCTCGGTTTGGTGTGCTTCATCGGCTTGTTGTTGGTACAGGTCTGGCTGGAAGTGGTGATGTCACCGCATCAGATCTGGCAGGCGTTATCTGGAGAGGATGCTCATGCGGGCGATTGATGCGGGCATTCTGATTTGCACCGAATGCCATGAATTGAACAGGCAAGAGGCGGACACCCATGAGCAAACCTGCACCCGCTGCGGCGCGCTGGTTCATGCTCGCCGCCCGAACAGTCTGGCCCGAACCTGGGCATTGTTGATCACGGCCGCGATTATCTATATCCCGGCAAATGTGTTGCCGATCATGACTGTCAGCTCTTTGGGTCAGGGTGATCCGAGCACCATCATGTCGGGCGTGATTCAGTTGGTGCAGCACGGGATGATCCCCATTGCTGCGGTAGTGTTCATCGCCAGCATTGTGGTGCCGACCTTCAAACTGGTCGGCATTGCATTGCTTCTGTTTTCGGTGCAACGACGTCAGCCGTTGTCAGCGCGTCAGCGTATCTGGATGTACCGTTTCATCGAGTTCATTGGCCGCTGGTCGATGCTCGATATTTTTGTGATCGCCATTCTCGTGGCGGTCGTCAACTTCGGCCGGCTTGCCAGTGTCGAAGCCAATCTTGGCGCCATCGCCTTCGCCACAGTGGTGATTCTGACGATGCTTGCAGCAGTAACTTTCGATCCCCGACTGATTTGGGATAACACGGAGTCGGACGACGACCATGACTGATTTGCCTGTAGCGAAAACCCGACCGGCTTCGAACTGGTCTGCCATTTGGGTGTTGCCTCTGATCGCCCTGATCATCGGCGGCTGGCTTGGCTGGCGTGCCTACTCTGAAACCGGCATCGAGATTCAGGTGCGTTTCGAAAGTGGTGAAGGCATCCAGGCCAACAAGACCGAGGTCATGTACAAAGGCATGTCGGTTGGTAAGGTCAAGGCCCTCAAGCTTGATGATGAAGGCAACTCCAAAGGTGTGATCGCCACGGTCGAGATGAACAAGGACGTTGAGCAATACCTCAAGACCAGCACCCGCTTCTGGTTGGTCAAGCCGAGCGTGACGCTGGCCGGTATTACCGGGCTGGAAACGCTGGTCTCAGGTAACTACGTCGCGATCAGTCCCGGCGAAGGCGAGCCTGCGCGCAAGTTCAAGGCGCTGCCCGAAGAGCCTCCGCTGTCTGACGCCAAGCCCGGTCTGCACCTGACCATCAAGGCTGATCGACTCGGTTCGCTGAACCGCGGCAGCCCAGTGTTTTATAAGCAGATCAAGGTCGGTCAGGTCAAAAGCTACCTGCTCTCGGAAGATCAAAGTACCGTCGAACTCAA
Organism: Pseudomonas sp. NPDC087615; assembly: GCF_044743445.1. Taxonomy (NCBI): domain Bacteria; kingdom Pseudomonadati; phylum Pseudomonadota; class Gammaproteobacteria; order Pseudomonadales; family Pseudomonadaceae; genus Pseudomonas; species Pseudomonas sp. NPDC087615. The sequence goes on from NZ_JBIUWM010000077.1 coordinate 2,060, forward strand.
AGTCTTTATCGAGCCGACTTACGCCAAATTGGTGCGCAAACACACGCGTTTCTGGAACGCCAGCGGCATCAGCATCGATGCCAATCTGTCCGGGGTAAAAGTGCGCAGCGAATCGTTGGCCAGCATTGTCGCTGGTGGTATTGCCTTCGCCACACCGGAGAACCGCAAGGACAGTCCGCCGACTGATCCAAGCCTGCCGTTCCGTCTTTATGAAGACTTCGATGCCGCCGCCGCCGGGCTCCGGGTCAAGGTCAAACTCAGTGACTTCGAAGGCCTGCAGGCTGGTCGCACGCCGGTTATGTACAAAGGCATCCAGGTCGGCAATCTAAAAGCGTTGAAAATCGACCCGGATCTGTCCAGTGCCACCGCGGAGCTGACGCTGGATCCACTGGCCGAAGACTATCTGGTGGATGGCACTCAATTCTGGGTGGTTAAACCGTCGATTTCCCTGGCGGGTATAACCGGGCTTGAAGCGCTGGTGAAAGGTAACTACATCGCCGTGCGCCCGGGCGACAAGGGCGGTACACCGAAACGTGAATTCGAGGCTCGCCCGAAAGCGCCACCGCTGGATCTGCGTTCACCGGGCCTGCACTTGGTACTCTTTACCGATACCCTGGGCTCGCTCGAGGTCGGTAGCCCGATTCTGTATAAACAGGTCAAGGTCGGTTCAGTACAGAGCTATCAGTTCTCCAGAACCAGGAAGCAACTGGTGATCGGTGTTCACATCGAGAAGGAGTACGAAAATCTGGTCAACGCCTCGACCCGGTTCTGGAACGCCAGTGGCATTACGCTGACGGGCGGCTTGACCGGGGGGATTGAGGTTAAAAGTGAATCGTTGCAAAGCCTGATGGCCGGTGGCATCGCCTTTGAAACGCCAGTGGCCAAAGCACCGTTGCACAAACGCATTCCGCGCTTCCGTCTGTTCGCCAATCATGATGAAGCCAATCAGAAAGGCGCCGTGGTGACGATCAAGGTCGAGCGCGCTGATGGTTTGCGCAGTGGTACCCCGGTTCGCTTCAAGGGGCTGGATGTCGGCAAGATCGAAAGCGTTGATCTGACCGACGATCTGCAAGCCGTCATCCTGACCGCGCGAATCACCGAAGTGCCAGAGAAGATCGCCCGCGTCGGTAGTCAGTTCTGGGTGGTAAAACCTGAACTGGGTCTGATCAAAACGTCCAATCTGGAAACCCTGGTCACGGGCCAATACATCGAGGTGCAACCGGCCGCGAAGAACCTTGGTCCGCAGAAAAACTTCGTTGCACTGGCCAATCCACCGGAGGTGACCAAGCAAGAGGCGGGTCTGAGTCTGGTGTTGAGTGCTGCTCGCCGAGGTTCACTCAAGCCTGGTGTGCCGGTGACCTATCGTGAAATCACTGTGGGTAAGGTCACGGGTTACGAGTTGGGCCAGACGGCCGACCGGGTCTTGGTACACATTCTGATTGAGCCGAAATACGCGCCTCTGGTGCGCAGCGGTAGTCGATTCTGGAACACCAGCGGCGTGGGCTTCGATATCGGCTTGTTCAAAGGTGTGACGGTACGCACGGAGTCGCTTGAGACGGTGATTCAGGGCGGGATTGCTTTTGCCACACCGGACGGTGAGCGGATGGGCAATCCGGCGCGTCCTGAACAGACGTTCCCGTTGTTCGACAAGTTTGAGGATGAGTGGCTGACCTGGGCGCCGAAGATTTCGCTCGGTAAGTGATCAGGATTTGATCTGGCGTCTTCCCAGACCGTCACTACAAACCCCAAGCCATAAAAAAGGGCCGCGATCCAAACAGATCGCGGCCCTTTTTATTGCCTGCTGTTAAGGCCGATCAAACCGCATCCATCTCCGGTTCATCGGCTTCAACATTGAGGGTCGCCTTCACCACATCGTGACGTCGGATGTACTTCCAGTCCGCTTCGTCGATGTAGATACCGGCCGGGCCGCTGCCGCCTTCCAGGTCGATGGCGACACTGGCGCAGACTTGCGGCTTCACACTCGCCAGAATCGGTACGAAGCCCAGTTGCAGACTGGTTTCCAGCAGCGCAGCCTGGTTCTTCTCGTCGATGTCCGCCGCCTCGTCGAGGTAGTACGGCAGGCGCACGCGACCGGCCTGATCGCGATCCATCAAGTGCAGCAACAGATACATGTTGGTCAGCGCTTTGATGGTCATGGTGGTGCCGTTGGACGCCGCGCCGTCGATGTCGGTGTGGATCACCGGCTGACCGTTGACCTTGGTGATCTCGAAGGCCAGTTCGAACAAGTCCTTGAGACCGAGTTGGTTGTGGTTCGCCGCCACCAGCCGCGCCAGGTATTCCTTGGCCTCTTCGTTTTTGTTGTCCTGCTCGGCGCTTTGGCTCAGATCGAACACCGACAGGGTTTCGCCTTCTTCGTACTGACCGGCGCTGTGGATGATCTGATCGATGTGCTTGAGCGCTTCCTTGTTCGGCGCCAGCACAATGCGGAAGCTCTGCAGGTTGGAGACCTGACGCTTGTTGATCTCGCGGTTGAACAGCGCCAGTTGATGCTCAAGGCTGTCGTAGTCGCTGCGGATGTTGCGCAGCGTGCGGGCGATGTCGGTGACCGCCGCGCGACGGGCCTTGCCCAGGGTCAGGGCTTCGTCGGTACGGTGCGCGTATGCGTTGATCAGCAGTGACAGACGGCGCTCCATGTCGTCTTCGCTGTCGAACTTGGCCACGCCTTTGAGGCGCACTTGTGCGTACAGCGCTTCGATCTGGCCATCGGCGCGCAGCAGGCCCTGCCAACTGTCCTGATAGTCGTTGAGCAGCGGCAACAGGTTGTCCATCGAATCGTCGACCGGATCCATGAACGGCGTGCCGAACGGCAGATCCGCCGGCAACAGCTGACGGCGGCGCAAGGCGTCGTCGAGGGTGCGTTGCTTGGCTTCCATGTCGGCGATCTGCCGGCCGACCAGTTGCAGCTTGGCCGACAGTTGCTGGACGCGTTCGGTGAACGCATCGCTGGAGCGCTTGAGCTCGTCCTGGGCACCTTCCATCTGCGCCAGTTGCTCAAGCTTGTCGCCTTCTTCGGCGCTCAGTGTCTGGGTACGGCGGAAGTCTTCCAACGCTTTCTGCGCATCCAGCACTTGCTGGTACAGCGCTTCGGTCTGGGTCTTGCTCGCGGCGCGGTCGGCAGCCACGGCTTGCTGGGTTTTCAGTTGCTTGAGTTCTTTTTCCAGACGCTCTTTCTGGTCTCGCAGCGCGGCGCGGTCGGCCAGCGCTTGCAGGGCCGGCGGCTCGATGTGCGAGATGTCGATCGACAGGCCCGGCACTTCGAAGCGCTCGCCCTTGAAGCCATCAAGGATCAGCTCAACCGATTTTACCCACTCGCCATCCTCGTCGAGGGTGATGCCGTGTTCGCCCAGCGGCAGACTGAACAGCGCGCTGTTGAACAGGCGCATCAAGCGCTCGACGTCCTGCTGCGAGAACTCTTCGCGCAGGCGTGCATAGCTGTTGTTGTCCGCGTGATCGAGTTGCTGCTTCACCGACTTCAGGCGTTTTTCCAGATCGCGCAGACGCTCTTCCAGATCCTCGGCGCTGAACTGACGGGACTGTGCCAGCGCACCGGCCAGTTCGTCGTGGGCGTCTTTGGCCGCGAGCAGTTGCTGCTCCAGCACTTTGACGTCGTCGACCAGGGCAAAGCGATTCTTCAACACGGACAGCTCGCCGAGCCAGCGCTGGATGCCGGCGATTTCCCGCTCCAGCCGCATCAGCTCCTGGGTGCCGCCGCGTTGATTGTTTTGCAGCGCGTCCTGCTCGCCACGGTAGTGGTCGGCCTGAATGGTCAGCTCTTCTTTGCGCGCACTGGCGTAGTCCGACCAGGTGCCGAGCAACGAGTCGAGCAGCGGCGACAGGCGATGCAGTTTGCCGCGCAGCACGTCGCGCTGTTTCACGCCGTTGGCCAAGGCTTCGACCAATGGGCCCGCAGCAACCAGCGAGTTGTAGTCCTGCTCCATGCGGCGTACATCGCGGAACGCTTCTTCGCACGCGGCGATGTAATCGACGCTGCCGGAACGCAGGCTGTGTTCGAAGGCATCGAGGAACAGTTGCTTGAGCTTGGCCGCGGTGATTTCGCGCATGTGCAGCAGGTTGATGAACAGGGCGCGGAAGGTCTTAAGGCTCTGTTCGCTGGTGGAACGCAACGGGATCAGGGTCAGGTCCAGCGGGATCGACGTGTGACCGCCGACCAGCAAGCGGCGCAGTTCATCGGGTTTGAGTTCGTAGGCTTTCAGGCCTTCACGCTCAAGGTTGCTGAACAGCTCTTTCTGGCGCAGGCAGGTGTCGTTTTTCTGGTAGTGGGCCAGATCGAGCTTGCCGGCGTAGGCAAAGAACTGGTGACCGAAACCGCCGCCCGGGCCACGACCGACTACGCCGATAACGTGTGGGCCGTGGGGCAGGTTCACTTCGACGAGGATGTAGCTGGTGTCGGAGGCGAAGTAGAAGCGTCGCGATTGTTCCAGGCTGTACTTGCCGAAACTCATATCCGACATGCGCGCCAGAATCGGGAACTGCAAGGCGTTGATCGACGCCGATTTACCGAGGTTGTTCGCGCCATAGACCGACAGCGGTTCTTCCAGCGGAAACAGGCCGAGGCTGTAACCGGCGGTGTTCAAAAGGGCAAAGCGGCGGATGCCGTAGCGTTCCTGGCTCATGCGTCGGACTCCTGTTCTTCGGCAATGGCACGGGCCAGTGCGTCTTCTTCGCTTTCTTCGTCAAATTCGCTGAGATCGAGCGGGTCGTCGGTTTCCAGCAGTTTGGCTTCGGCGGCTTCGTCGATCAGCACTGGCGCCGGCAGCGGCAAGACGCTGTGGACGCTGGCCGCCAGATCGCGGTCCTGCTGCACCGACAGGCACACGTCGAGGAAACGGTGCATCGGCGGCAGGAAGCGATAAACGCCGTTTTCTTCGCCGGCGAAACCGAGTTGGGTCATGCGGCGCATGATTTTTTCTTCGAGCTCTTCAACCGTCTGCACTTCGGCCTGAATGAACAGATCGCGGTACTTCTCCAGCAGCGACGGCAGTTCTTCGCGACCCAGGCTGCCGCCGTCGAGCACGGCAATCGGGTCGCGGCCCTGATCGGCCAGGTGCTCGACGAGGATGAAGGTGAACAGCGCCAGGCGCTGGGCCGTCTTGTTCACCGCCGCAGCGGCCATGTCCGGCACGAAGTAATAGAAACCACGGGTGTCGCAGACCAGTTCGAAACCCAAGGCTTTGAACAACGTGCGGTACTGATCCTGGAAGTTCGACAGTTGTGCGTACAGTTCCGGGTCGCGGCGGCTGACGTGGTAGCCCTTGAACAGTTCGCGGAAGATCGGCGCCAGTTGGGACAGTTCGGAGAGATCAAGATGCATGTGGGATGCTCGCAGAATCCTCGGCGGCGGTGTCGCGGGCCGAGAGCAGGGCGAAGGAGCGCAGGCTGACCTGGTGCTCGTGAGTGTGGTATTCGCGGCGTTCCAGACGCTCGCGCTTGAAGCGTTTTTCCCGAGACAGGCGCGAAAACCAGTAAAGCAATTCGTCGGTGGCGCCGTCCGGTTCCTGCTCCAGCAGCCAGACCATCAAGTCCGGCATCGGCAGGGCGTCTTCGCAGCGGTCGAGCATCTCGCGCACGGTACGCGGCGCACGCGGGGCCTCGCCTTTTTGCGTCTTGTGCGCCTTGGGGAAGCGCGCCGGTTTTGGCTCGAAACGCGCCAACGCGTAAACGTAGGCTTCGACCTGACTGGCGCTGCCGAGGAAGGTGCTTTGCGGGCGGGTGAACAGCGGCATCGCGGCTTGTGGCACGGCATCGATGCCTTTACGGCGAATGGCCGCCAGGGCCAGCGCGGCACCACGGGTCACGGCGTTATGTCGACGTGCTTCTTCACGCAACGGCAGCAGCAGTTCGCGGGCATGACGCAGGGTCAGTTGGGCGCTGGTCTGCATTTCGAGGATGCGCGCGTGGGTGCGCAGCAGCATATCGTCGTCGACCAGATGGCCGAGGCGCTGTTGCTCGCTGAGCATCTTCAGCAACACGGTTTCGACCTTGCGCACGCCTTGCTCGAAGGCGCCGTCGGCGTTCACCAGATCGATCATCGGCTCGACGTATTCGTCCCAGGTTGCCAACACTTCGGCATAACGCTGACGCAACGGAATCTGACGATCGCTGGTTTTGGCACGTTCGGCCACGGCCACCAGCGCTTGCTCGTCGTTATCGAGTTTTTTCAGGACGTCGCGCACGCGCATGTCGAGCAAGCGCAATTGGCGGGCGAGGTCATTGCCATCACGGATGTCGAACGCGTCCTGGATGTAACCGGCCAGACGTTCGAGGTGACGCAGATAGGCTTCGATCTCCAGGCACAGGCCCAGACGGTGCTCACGGCGCAGGTAGGCGAGAAAGTCGTGAATCTGTGCGTTGAGCTCGAAACGATTCGGGCTTTTCGCCACAGGCACCAGAATGTCGAGGCGAATCCACACGTCGAGCAGGCTGGTGATGTCCTGCGGCGTGCTGTCCAGTTGTTGGGCGGCCAGTTGCGTGCGCAGTTCGTTGAGGCTCAGGGTGCCTTGGTCGAAGTGCTCGCACAGTGGCTCCAGAAGTGCCCAGTGTTCAGCGAGGGCGCGCAAGACGCGCTTGGGTTCGATCATCGGAATGGCCGGCTGGTTGGCGATTAAAAGCCGCGATTGTACTGCATCACGAAGGATGCGATTCACTCTCGGGACGGGCTGTCGCATTTTCGAAGGTAGAGAGCTCAGGCCAAGGCTATCGATCAACAGCAAGCGATCTTGAGCGAAGGGCGGTAGAATCGGCACACTTTCAGTTATCCACAAGTGGCCGACCCTTGCTTATCGAGTCCCGCCGCCGCGCCTATTTGAACGCCATGCAGGTGGTCAACTGGCTGCCGCGCACCGAACTGCCTTTCGCCGCCCCCTCGCGCCCCGAGCTGCTGGACATGCCCGAGCCTGAGATTGAGGTGCCGGTGGTGCTGGCTCCGAAGGCCGAAGCCCCGGTGCAAGCGGCTGCCGCGCGCCCGGCCGAGCGGCCGAAGATCGAAGTGCCACGCCCATCGCTGGCGAGTACCCGCACCGGTGCCAAACCGGTGGAAGAGGTCGACGACACACCGGTCGTCGCCAAACCGGCGCCGGTTCCGCCACCGCGTTTCGCCCTGCAACTGCTGCGTGCCGGGCGTTGCCTGCTGCTGGTCGAGTTACCCACAGGGGAGCCGTTCCAGAGTCGCGACCCCGCTTATCTGCTGCTTAAAGACATGCTGCGCGCTGCCGGGCTGCCGGATGCGCCGCAGATCGTCGGCGAGCCGGTGCGCTGGCCGTGGTTGAACCGCGGCACGATGGATCAGGGCCCGGAAGCGGCGCGCGACTTCGTGCAGGGTTTCCTCTCGGTGCAAATGGAGGCGGTGCCGTGTGCCTGCCTGTGGCTGATCGGCCTGCCAGCCGTGCGTTTTGCCGGTGAAGCGGACGCCGAAGCGTTCAATCGTGAATTGCAGATCGAAGGTCTGGGCTCGGCCTGGGCCATCCCAGGTCTGGAATTGTTAATGGAAGAGCCACAGCGCAAGGCCGCTGTGTGGCAAGCCATGCGTCGGCTGATGGCGCGCTGGAAAGAATCGAATGAGTGACGCTGTAACGTTCCGCCCGATGATCGAGGCAGACCTGGACGCTGTGCTGAAGATTGAGTTCGCCGCCTACAGCCATCCGTGGACCCGCGGGATTTTTCTCGATGGCCTGGGCAAGTATCAGATCTGGCTGATGTTCGAAGGCCAGCAGCAGGTCGGTCATGGAGTGGTGCAGATCATTCTGGATGAGGCGCATCTGCTGAACATCACGGTCAAACCGGAGAATCAGGGCCGCGGGCTGGGCCTTGCGTTGCTTGAACACCTGATGTCGCGGGCGTATGCGGCGTCTGCCCGAGAATGCTTCCTGGAAGTGCGCGACAGTAATCGGTCGGCGTTCAGGCTGTATGAGCGCTATGGCTTTAATGAGATTGGCCGGCGTCGGGATTACTACCCGGCGGTGGGCGGGCGTGAAGATGCCGTGGTCATGGCCTGCACCTTGGTTGACTGATATTGCTTAAAAGCTTCGCGAGCAGGCTCGCTCCCACATTTGAAATGCATTTCCCTGTGGGAGCGAGCCTGCTCGCGAAAGCGTTTTAGCGGGCAACAAAGATCAGCGGTTGCCATCAATCGGATCACGCCGCGCCAATTGCGCCTCATCCAGCCCATTACCACCGCCAATGTCATCCTCATCGACAATGCTCAAATCCCAATCCGCCTGATTACCTTCACCGGCTTCCTCTGCATCCCGCGCACCGTCTTCATGAATCAGTGTTTCTGGACTCATATCATCATCAGTCGGCTCATGGTCAGCAGTCGATGCACCTGTGAGCCCCGCCTCACGCACACGTTCCTCTGGCATCAACTGCTCGCGTTCGCGTTCGGGCAATTCATCACCGATCTTCGCGCTGGGCTGCTCGTCGTCGAAATCCAGTTCATGCACCGATCCCATGCGGTCTTCGTTATCATCGATGGGTTCCGGTTGCACCGCGTCAAAAGGGCGTCGTGAATCAGTCATGGCAATTCCTCATACTGTGGGCCTTACTGGGTGGACACACCGGGCACGGGAGAAATTCCAAGAAAATACTCTCGCGTTATCCATCGCGCATTCGTGACCTCGACGGGCGGTCGTCTGTCATACCTGCGCATCTTTCTTGAGGCCTTACAGCATGCACGACTTACAAAATCTGATTGATAACAACGAGCGTTGGGCTGACGCGATCACCAAGGAAGACCCGGACTTCTTCGCCAAACTGGCGCGCCAGCAAACGCCTGAATATCTTTGGATCGGCTGCTCCGACGCACGAGTGCCGGCCAATGAAATCGTCGGCATGCTGCCGGGGGACCTGTTCGTTCACCGTAACGTGGCCAACGTGGTGCTGCACACCGATCTCAACTGTCTGTCGGTGATCCAGTACGCCGTCGACGTGCTCAAGGTCAAACACATCCTCGTTACCGGCCACTACGGCTGCGGCGGTGTGCGGGCGTCGATGCAGGATGGCCAGCTCGGTCTGATCGATGGCTGGCTGCGTTCGATTCGCGACCTGTATTACGACAAGCGCGATGAGCTGGCGAAACTGCCGACCGAAGAAGAGCGCGTCGATCGCCTGTGCGAACTCAACGTGATCCAGCAAGTTGCCAACGTCGGCCATACCAGCATTGTCCAGAATGCCTGGCATCGCGGGCAGAGCCTGTCGATCCACGGTTGCATCTACGGCATCAAGGACGGTCGCTGGAAAAGCCTGGACACGACCATCAGTGGTTTCGAGCAGTTGCCGCCGCAGTACCGTTTACGTCCGATCGGCGCGTTGTAATCGGCTGATCAACGTGAGCGGGCGTGTCGCCAGCGCTGCAAAAAGTGCTGGCCTTCGCGGTTGGGTGGTTCGTTGTAACCAGTGATCCAGCCGCGACAACGTGGGGAACCACAGTGGCAGGCGAACTGGTGCGGCAGTGTGTCTTCGGTGGCGGCGTGGTCCATGGTCAGCCGCTCGCCGCTGTGGATATCTTTCAATGCCCACAGCCATAACTCACTCATGTCCAGAAACACGTTCGGGTCGCAAGAGTGTTCCAGTAGCCCGCAAAAGCGCGGGTCGTAAATGTGGATGCCCTCCGTCAGTTGGCGGGTTTGCCGGCAGCGGTAGGGCAGCAATTGCCCCGAGACCCGGCACATTCGGCTGATACGCATGAATTCACGGCGTGCGACGACTGCCGTGGGCGTGCCGTGTTCATCGTGGACGATGGTGTAGTCGGCGCTGGATGGAAAACCCAGACGCACGGGCAGCCCGGCAAACGGGTAGATGCCTTCGGTATCAGGTGGGAGGGGTTTTGCGCGGGCTTGAGTGTTCATAACCATCCTTGATCGAAAAAGTTGCGACTCCCTTGCACTGGCGTCCTGCCGGCTCTGCAACATAGCTATTTGGATCCAATCTTGTCTTGTAAGGTATAGCCCGTCTACTGTCAGATATGACAGGCGATAAAGACGCTTTCCCGCGTCAGTCATCACTGACGCGGGAATGGCACGGGCGTGGTTACAGGTGCGGAGCGGGGACGGCGGCGGCCGGCGGGGTTTTGAGCTGTTGCAGTTGCGCCTTGATCGGTGGGGTGGCGCACTGGGCAGTGGCTTGTTCCGGCGTCATGTCGCGGATTGAGGTGTAGAACAACTCGCAGGTTTTGACTTTCTGCGTCACCTGCCAGGTCTGGGTGCAACTGTTGAGCGTGGTCTGTGGATTACTCCCCGGTTTGCTACCCATGCCGGCCTGCCAGCAAGCGGCGCTCAAATCCTGTCCCATGACTTTCAGGCCTGCTGCGTCAGCTTTGGCTTGCGCATCATCGCCGGTATAGCTTTTAGGGTCAGCGGCGTACCAGATGTAACTTGGGTGGTTCGAACCGAGGACGGGCACATTCACGCCTGCGCTTGGGCTGATCGTCGCCAGCCCCAGCACGCCGACCGTCGGCCCATACTGCTGCTTGATCCAGTTGCGTACCGGAGCGCCGAAAGCGACCATCGGCAGCGTTGTGCCGCTGGCGGTCTGACTGAACTGCTTGACCAGTGTGGTCTGGTAGTCCTTGAAGTAGTCATACACGCCTTCCAGATCACTGCCAGCGTTGGACGGCGCAGCGATCGGGGCGATGTCGATGATGGTCTGGTAGGCCGGCGTCTGATCGGCGGCAATGCCATTGACCGTCAACAGCGTTGCCCAGCGGTCGGTGGTGTTCGAGCGCAGATAATCCTGCGCCTGGGTCAGCGAATAATCCGGCGGGAAGTGCAGCAGCTCGACACTCTTGCGATTTTCCAGGGCCATGCCCAGCGGCAGGAACAGGTACCAGCTATAGGCCCATTTGCCGTCCGCGTTGAGCTTGCTGGCGCCGGTGTAGGCCAGATCGCCAGCATCGAGCAGCGCTGACAGCGGTTTGTCGTAGTCTTTTGGCACCCCAGTGATTTCGGCGTAGAGCTGGCCGTTATCGGTTTTGACCAAGACTTTCGCATCGGTGTAACCGTCGCGTTGCACGCTTTGGCTCAGGTAGTGGGCGACAGTCTGCTCCAGCGACCAATTGCGAAAGCAGATCACGCTGCAATTGTTGGGGTAGGCGAAGAGGCGGGTAACGCGCTCGGTGCTGCCCAGTTTCAGGTCGACATCGGCGTGGGCTGCCGCGCTCAGCGTGAGCGCGGCGAGGGTGAGTCCTGCGAGTTTGAACATGCTCAGATCCTTTTCAGCGTGGTTTCCCCGCGAGTCGGGGGCGCCTCATATTGGATCAGCCGCGTGACGTAGAGAAGCCGTCATTCGCAGTTTTTTGCAGCGTGTTGCAGGACTGGCACTCAGGCCTGAAAGTGCAGGGCGTTGGTCAAATCGCCCATGGGTTCCTGGCCGCGGGCAATCATCGCATCGTCACGCTGTTTGAGGCCGTCGAGCGTTTCCAGTTGGAAGACGCGGGTGATCAGCCGCAGGATCGAAGCCGTGTCATAGACCGTGTGATCCACCGTGCCCTTGCGCGCGAACGGCGACACCACGAGGGCGGGTACCCGTGAACCAGGCCCCCAGCGGTCGCCCTTGGGCGGCGCAACGTGATCCCACCAGCCACCGTTTTCATCGACGGTGACGATGACCACCATGTTTTTCCACTGGGGGCTTTGGCGAAGCACTTTCAGGGCACGCACGATGTGCCGGTCACCGGACGCCACGTCGGCATAACCGGCGTGCATGTTCAGGTTGCCTTGAGGTTTATAGAAACTCACCGCCGGCAACTTGCCGGCCTCGGCGTCCGCGAAGAACTTATTGGTAGTCGACTCGTCGCCCAAACCGGCATCGCGCAGGCGTTTGTTGCGCTCGTCCGGGTTTTGCGGGCCTTGCTGCTTGAAGTAGTTGAACGGCTGATGGTGATACTGGAAGTTCGGGATTTTCGGAATGCCACCGGAATCCTTGTATTGCTCCAGCGTCGCCTGCCATGCCCCGGCGTACCAGGCCCAGTCGACGTCCTTCTTCGACAGTTTGTCGCCGATGTGTTCGTGGGTCTGGGGCACCATGACGTTTGGCAGATCCGCTTTTGCGTACGCTGGGCGCTCCAGGTCGCGAATCCACGTTGGCCAGTAGGGCGGGGCAAGCGTATTGACGCCAAAACCGTCTGGCGTCAGTGCGCTCGGGCCGAACTGCGGTGGCCCGGTCATGGCGCTGGCCGGCGATTGCTCCAGCGGCTTGAGGCGCGGATCGGCCGGATCGTCGCTTCGCAGGGCGGCGATTTGGCTCTTGGCCACCGAGTGGGCAGCGTCTGGATAGAACGGTGCGGTAGCGCTGATCAGATACTGGTGGTTGAGAAACGAACCACCGAAGGCACCCTGAAAGAAGTTGTCGCACAGCACGAATTCCTGCGCGACGTCCCATAGACGCAAGGAATAACGGCTTTGGGCGTAGTGGCCCATGGTCAAGCCACCGGAGTCGGCCCAAGCGACAAAACCGTCGTTCTTGCCGCCGTTGATCTGCATCTGGTTCTGATAAAACACATGCCACAAGTCGCGAGTCACCAGCCCGAACGGCAAATCTTCGCCATTCGGGCCTTTGAGGGCGAACGGTGCATTGGGCAGGTTTTCCTGAAACTGGGTGGCGCTGGGGTAGGTCACGCCATCGAGGGTTTGCGGGCCGATCTGCAACACGCCGCCCCAGACCTGAGGCAGGGTTTGCAGCAGGCTGCCGTCGCGGTCGCGTTGTTGATAATCGGCAGGTTTGAGCGCTGACAACGGTTTTTCCACGCCGGGGAAATCGCCGAACAGGTTGTTGAAACTGCGGTTCTCGGCGTAGATGACCACGACTGTTTTCACCTGATCGCGCAGGGCCTTGTCCAGCTCTGCCGGGGACAATGGGCGTTCGGCCGGTTTGCCAGGCTGATCGCCGGCATGACTGCACCCGGCCAGTGTTGCGCCAACGCCCAGCACCGCGACGCCGCCGAGAAAGCGGCGGCGACTGGTGTCGGTGGGATTGTCGGATTCTGGCGAGGAGGAGTCTTTGTCGTTTGTCTCGTCGTTCATATCGCGCCCGTTTTGCTTAATTGTTTCAGTATGTTTCTGGCGGACGCTAGCAAGCGGATGTGACGGTTGGGTTACGATTTTGAGGTGGATGAGAAACTCATGCGGCAGCGGCGGTGCGACGATTCGACCGGGCCGTGAGTTCGGCGTGCCAGTCACATCATGGGTCTATGGCTTACCGCATTCGCGAGCAAGCCCGCTCCACAGGTTCTGTAGACAGGCATTGAGAGTAAATTTACGGCCCTTTTTTGGCTCAGGCTTGCCAAGCCGTGACTAGGGGCTGACGGGTTGTCCCTCAGTCCTTTTGCGTAGACCATGTGCGCCTTGGTTTTTTGCCTGCCAGAGTTCTTTGCCATGACTGCCCAAACCACGGCCAAACCCGCGCCGTTCAGCCGTTCCGACTACAAGACCCTCGGCCTTGCGGCCATTGGCGGGGCGCTGGAGATCTACGATTTCATCATTTTCGTCTTCTTCGCCCTGACCCTCAGTCAGTTGTTCTTCCCACCGCAAATGCCCGAATGGTTGCGCCTGTTGCAGAGCTTCGGGATATTCGTCACCGGTTATCTGGCGCGGCCGCTGGGCGGGATTCTGATGGCGCATTTCGCCGATCGGCTGGGGCGCAAGAAAGTCTTCAGTTTGAGCATCCTGATGATGGCGCTGCCGTGCCTGCTGATCGGGATCATGCCGACGTATGCCCAGATCGGTTATTTCGCGCCGCTGCTGTTGCTGGCGCTGCGTATTTTGCAAGGTGCGGCGGTCGGTGGTGAGGTGCCGAGTGCTTGGGTGTTCGTTGCCGAACACGCCCCCACCGGCCATCGCGGTTATGCCCTGGGTTTTTTGCAGGCCGGGCTGACCTTCGGTTATCTGATCGGCGCGTTGACCGCGACCTTCCTGGCGCAAGTCTTCACCCCAGCGCAAATTCTTGATTACGCCTGGCGTTATCCGTTCCTGCTCGGCGGCGTGTTTGGGGTGATCGGTGTCTACCTGCGTCGTTGGTTGAGCGAAACCCCGGTGTTCATGGCGATGGAAGTGCAACGCGAGGCGCGGGTCGAATTGCCGTTGCGCACGGTGCTGCGCGAGCATCGACTGGCGATGTTGCCGGCCATGTTGCTGACCTGCGTATTGACGTCGGCCGTGGTGGTGTTCGTCGTCATCACCCCGACCATGATGCAGAAAACCTTCGGCATGACGGCCAGCCACACCTTCGCCCTCAGCGCCTTGGGCATTGTGTTCCTCAATATCGGCTGCGTGATCGCCGGCCTGCTGGTCGACCGTATCGGCGCCTGGCGCACCGTGATGCTCTATAGCCTGTTGCTACCGCTGGGCATTGGCATGCTCTACGGCAGTTTGATCGCGGGCGGTCACTGGGTGGGGCTGGCCTATGCCGTCGCCGGTCTTGGTTGCGGGGTCGTCGGCGCGGTGCCTTCGGTGATGGTCGGGCTGTTTCCGGCGCGCATTCGCGTGTCTGGCATTTCCTTCACCTACAACATTGCCTACGCCGCATGGGCGAGTATCACACCGCTGTTGCTGATCGGTCTGATGCCGTGGAGCCCGTGGATCTGCGTCATTTTCTGCGCGGTGATGGGCGCGGTGGGCATTTTGAGCGCCGCGTATTTCGGCTCTCGGATGCCGCGCACGGGCCAATGTCAGGTGGCGGGAAATGCCTGATTCGGCGTGCATGAAGTATTTTTGACTGACCAGTCTCAAGCGCTCTTCAGAAAAGCGTGCCAAGGCCGATGGTTAGGCTGTACACCGCCTCTCAACCTATCCATCGGTGCTTTCCATGTTCAACAAACGCTTGAAGCAAGAGCTGGCTGCTCTTCGTGAAGAACTTTCCAGCCTTAAGCAAGTGAAGGAAAGTCTGGATAGCGAGATGCTGGTGCTGACCCTTGAACCGGACGGACGGATTCAATCGGTCAACCAGAACTTCCTCAATGAGATGTTCTACAAGAGTCACGACCTGATTGGCCGTGCGATTGAAGACATCGTGCCGGCTCACGTCAAATCCGACGAATTCCACCAGCGCTTCAAGAACGCCATGGTCCGCGGCGAGCATTTCGCCGGTGCCGTGCGCCTGTTGCGTGGCAATGGCAACGAGGCCTGGTTGCGTTCGATCGTGCAGCCTGTGCGCTCCTCCGATGGGCGGATCCGGCACATCTCGATCTACTCCAGCGACCTGACCCGCACCATTGAAGCGTCCCGCGAGCACGAAAACCTGATCGGCGCACTGGTACGTTCCACGGCACTGATCGAGTTTGATCTCAACGGTAACGTACTGAATGCCAACGAGCGCTTCCTCAGCAGCATGGGTTACAGCCTGGCGCAGATCAAAGGCAAACATCACCGCATGTTCTGTACTCCGGAGGAATACAACAGCGCCGAATATCAGAACTTCTGGCATCGTCTGAACAGCGGTGAGTTTGTCGCCAACCGTTTCAAACGGGTCGACAGCCATGGTCGTACGGTGTGGCTGGAGGCTTCCTACAACCCGGTGGTCGATGCCAACAACAAACTGTACAAAGTGGTGAAATTCGCCACGGTGATCACCGATCAGGTCAACCGCGAACAAGCCGTTGCCGACGCCGCCAGCATTGCCTACAGCACCTCGCAACAAACCGACAGCACTGCGCAGCGTGGCACCACCGTGGTGACCGAAGCGGTGAATGTGATGCGTGACTTGTCGCGGCACATGCAGACAGCCAGCGAAGGCATCGAAGCACTGAACGAACAATCGCAAGTGATCGGCTCCATCGTCAAAACCATCAGCGGGATTGCCGAACAAACCAACCTGCTGGCGCTTAACGCCGCCATTGAAGCGGCCCGCGCGGGCGAGCAGGGGCGCGGCTTTGCTGTGGTGGCCGACGAAGTGCGACAACTGGCTTCACGCACCAGCCAGGCGACCGAGGAAATCGTCGGCGTGGTACGACAGAACCAGGACATGGCGCGCAACGCCGTCGCACTGATGACCGACGGTAAGTTGCAGGCCGAACAAGGGCTGGCGCTGGCGGCGGAGGCGGGCACGGTGATTGTCGAAATCCAGGACGGCGCGCAGAAAGTGGTCGATGCGGTCGGTCAGTTTGCCAATCAATTGTCCAACTGATCGGGAACAACCCGCCCACCTGTGGGCCTGAACTTGCTCGTGAAGAGGCCGTTACATTCAGCATTGATGTCGACAGGCCTGACGTCTTCGCGAGCAAGCCCGCTCCCACATGTTGTTTCATCGCCACTGCTTACTGTGCACTGGCGCTACAATCGGCTCCTTTTCCCCGGAGCAGATCCCCATGAGCGACGCCCACCGCCGCCCGGTTCCCCTGAACAAAGCCTACCGATTGCTCAATCACGGGCCGACCGTACTGGTCAGCGCTGCCCATGACGGGCAACGCAACATCATGGCCGCCGCTTGGGCGATGCCGCTGGATTTCGAACCGCCGAAAGTCGCCGTCGTGCTCGACAAATCCACTTGGACGCGGCAATTGCTCGAAGCCTCCGGCACCTTCGTCCTCAACGTGCCGTGCGCCAATCAGGCCGACATTGTGCAAACCGTCGGTAACACGTCGGGGCTGGAAATCACTCAAAACCAAGGGCAGGACAAGTTTCAGGCGTATGGCTTGCAGACCTTCAGTGGTGAACAAGTCGACGCGCCATTGCTCGACGGTTGCGTCGCCTGGCTCGAATGCCGCTTGTTGCCTGAGCCGCGCAATCACGAACAGTACGATTTGTTTCTAGCCGAAGTCATCGCCGCCCATGCCGACGAACGCGTGTTCAGTGAGGGGCGCTGGCATTTCGACGGGCAGGAGGGTTTGCGCACGCTGCACCATGTGGCGGGCGGGCATTTCCTGACGATTGGTGATCCGGTGGATGGCAAGACGCTTTCGGTTTGAATGGCCGCTTCGTGGTTGCTATTTGACCTTTGGCCACCAGAAATAAAAATCCGATGCCTGTACGGGCATCGGATTTTTTATGCGCCGCCGTACTTACGCCGTCGGTTGAACGTTATCCAGCGCCTGATTCACCGCCAGCTCACTCAGCATGACGATTTGCGCGATGCCCAACGCAGTCTTGCGGTGTGAGGTATCGAGCACGGCGGCGAAGTTGTTGAGCATCTCGGTGACCGAGCCGAGGGTTTCGCTGGCATTGGCCAGCAGGGACTCGGTGTCATACGCCGGGTTGGCGAGGTACATCGGTTCAGCGGCGCGAGTGGACGCCATGATGTGGGCGGTCGGGTTCAGGTAGTGGTCGAGGGCGCGGTCGGCCGCTTCGTGGAGCTTTTTGCTGTCGATGGAGGCGTAGGGGGAGGTTGGATCGGTGTTTGTTTCGGGGGGATTGGGTGTTGGTTTTTTCATGGTGTTCTCCGATCAGGATTGGAGCTGGCCGATTCGGTTTCCGAACGAATAGGTGGCAGCTGTGCGCAGGTTGGAAACCCGGGGAACGGAGAACCCGGTTGACCCGAAGGTCTCCCACGCACAGCCGCCATAACGGAGTGCACACCATGAAGGTGCGCAAGGATACGTTATGAAAGGAGCTTGTGCGCTCGGTTCTACTCGGGGTTTCCAATCCCGGTCGCTGAATTGGCAGCGACGAGCACAGCCTAGAGACCGGACGTCCGACGGACAACCTGAAAACCTTGTGGGACGGTTCTGTATTTTTCCCTCAGTTGTTAAACATCCCGAATTGAAATACACAATGTGCCGCCCATCAATCCGGGCGTTGTTTGCCGTGGAATTTGAGTTAGTGATTTACCCGCCACTGATCTTCGATGAGGGGGGATTTTCTAATTCGCGACGCGTCCTACAAGTGTTGGCGAGTCTCCCTACATAGAATAATCAGCTCCCTTGTTACCGTGCCCGCCAGTTCTCGCGAGCACAAACCAGGGACGGTTTCGACATCGCGCTCTTTTCCTCTTTGCTTAAGGATAAGCGTATGTTCCGACCGGCCAATGCGGCGCATTTCTCGTTGCAGATTCCTGCTATCCGTCACGACTTCAAGGTGCTGGCCTTCAGCGGCACCGAAGCAATCAGCACGCT
>NZ_JBIUWM010000078.1:0-8894 GCF_044743445.1 Pseudomonas sp. NPDC087615
GAGAATTGCATCGGTCGGCGACTTCCACTATCTTGGCTCGGACAACGTAAACGCCGATCATACCCGCATTAAGAGAAGCTGCGAAGCAGCATCGCGAGAAAGCTAACCCTGGTTGAAAATAGCGAACTACGCAAAGCCGGCCTTAAAGTGACCCTGCCACGGGTCAAGATCCTGCAAATGCTCGACTCTACCGAGCAGCGTCACATGAGTGCCGAGGACGTCTACAAGGCGTTGATGGAGGCTGGCGAGGACGTCGGTCTGGCCACGGTTTACCGTGTCCTGACCCAGTTTGAAGCGGCTGGTCTCGTGGTCCGTCACAACTTCGACGGTGGCCACGCGGTATTCGAATTGGCCGATGGTGGGCACCACGACCATATGGTTGACGTTGAAACCGGTGAAGTCGTCGAGTTCATCAGCGTTGAAATCGAAAAACTCCAGAATGCAATTGCCGAGGAGCACGGTGTCGAGTTGGTGGATCACAACCTGGTGCTGTACGTACGCAAGAAAAAGTAAGCATGTCGCGCGAATTTCAGGTTCGCGAAACGAGCGAAGGCGACCCAAGGGTCGCCTTCGTGCTTTCAGTCATCTTTAAACTTTGGCGGTGACGACCATCTTTTTCGCGTGCGCCAAGGATTCCTTGGTCAGGTCGATGCCGCCCAGCATGCGTGCCACTTCTTCTATTCGGTCGTTCTTGCTCAGCTTGGAGACAGCAGTGTGGGTTGCCTGTTCGCCGCGCACTTTGTGTACAAACAGGTGTTGGTGACCTTGCGCCGCCACTTGTGGCAAGTGCGTCACTGTCAGAACCTGTCCGCGTTCACCGAGGCGGCGGAGCAATTGGCCGACAATTTCAGCGGTCGGGCCGCCAATACCCACGTCCACCTCGTCGAACACCAGTGTGGGGACGCGGGAGGTTTGCGCGGTAATCACTTGAATTGCCAAGCTGATACGTGACAGTTCGCCACCGGACGCCACTTTCGCCAGTGCCTTCAGTGGTTGACCGGGGTTGGCGCTGACCAGCAGTTCGACTTGCTCCAGCCCGTTGGGCAGAAGTTCTTCGCTGCTGTTGGCGCGCAACTCAATGGTGAATCGCCCGCCCGGCATGCCCAGGCGTTGAATCTCCAGCTCTACCGCGCTGGCGAGGCTGCCGGCCGCCTGATGGCGCAAATCACTCAGCTCGCGGGCCTTCTCTTGATAATGACGAGCATAGGAGGCTAGCTCTTCGCTCAAGCGCTCGATGGATTCGTCGTTGGCATTGAGAGTTTCGATTTCATCCAGCAGTTTTTGCTGCATTTCGCTGACTTCGGTTGGTTGAATCCTGTGCTTGCGCGCCAGCGTGTAAATGGCATCCAGTCGCTCTTCCAGATATTGCAGGCGAGCCGGATCGGCATCGAAGTTATCAAGGAAGCGATTGAGTTCACCAACGGCTTCTTCAACCTGGATCTGTGCGCTGGTCAGCAAGCTGCTTGCTTCACCCAGTGCGCCGACTGAATTGTTCACACTCGATAAGCGATTGAGGCTGGCGGTCAGCGCATTCAGCACGTTACCGGAATCGCTTTCGCTGCATTGCTCGACCACTTGTCGACAAATGCCCAGCAAGGTTTCGGCGTTGGTCAGATTTTTGTGTTCTTGCTCCAACTGCTCGAGTTCGTTATCGCCGAGTCCGAGATTTTCCAGTTCTTCGAGTTGGTAGCTGAGCAGTTGATGGCGCGCGCGTTGTTCGTCGCCGGAATTGGAGAGGCGCTCCAGCTCCTGGCGTGTCTGGCGCCAACGTTGCGCGGCCAGATGCACTTGGCGCGCAAGGTCGGTAGCGCCAGCGTATTCGTCCAGCAGTCGGCGATGGGTGTCGGTTTTCAGCAGGGACTGGTGTTCATGTTGACTATGAATATCGATCAGCAATTCGCCGAGGGCCTTGAGATCACCCAGCGGGCAGGGTGTGCCGTTGATATAGCCGCGTGAACGACCTTCGCTGGTGATGACTCGGCGCAGGATGCAGGGGCCGTCGATGTCCAGATCGCGTTCTGCCAGCCAGGCGTGGGCTTCGGGAATATCGACCAGATCAAAAGTCGCCAGGATATCGGCCTTGTCGGCGCCCGGGCGCACTACGCCACTGTCGGCGCGATCGCCAAGGGTCAGGCCCAGGGCGTCGAGCATGATCGATTTGCCTGCGCCGGTTTCCCCTGTGATCACGCTCATCCCGCGATCAAGTTCGAGATCGAGATGTTCAACGATGGCGTAGTTGTGTACAGACAGGTGCACCAGCATAAAGGCCGCTCCCAGGCTTTAGGTCTGGTTATTTATACAGTGTTTTGTTTCGGGCTGACAATGCCCCCTCTTAGCTCGATTCGCTTGAACGGAAAAATTTCTTAGCGCATCGAGGAATGTGAAAGCGGCACTTTTTTGTAGGGTTAATCATTGAAGCCCCTTGAAGCCTGATTTTGCGGCCCCATATATCGGGACAGAAGCGCGAGTCGAACTCGCGGACGATATTGAAAGGAGAATTCTATGGCTGACGAACAGACAGTAGATAAGCAAAACCCAGAAGCCAATCCGGCGCCCGAGGGTTCGGGTGACGACCTGGCGACCCGTGTACAAGTGCTCGAAGAGCAATTGGCCGCCGCGCAGGATCAGTCTCTGCGTGTTGCCGCTGATCTGCAGAACGTCCGTCGTCGTGCCGAGCAAGACGTCGAGAAAGCGCACAAGTTTGCGTTGGAAAAATTCGCCAGTGACCTGCTGCCGATTGTCGACAGCCTGGAGCGCGGCCTTGAGCTGTCGAACCCGGACGACGAAAGTATTCGTCCGATGCGTGAGGGGATCGAGCTGACGCTGAAAATGTTTCACGACACCCTCAAGCGTTATCAGCTTGAAGCGATCGATCCGCATGGCGAACCGTTCAATGCCGTTCACCATCAGGCGATGGCCATGCAGGAAAGCGCCGACGTAGAGCCGAACAGCGTTCTGAAGGTGTTCCAGAAGGGCTACCAGCTCAATGGCCGCTTGTTGCGCCCGGCCATGGTCGTGGTCAGCAAGGCGCCTGTGCCAGTTTCGCCTTCTATTGATGAGCAGGCTTGAAATTAGCCGCAAGGCCCCCATTTAGAAGTCAAGCGTTTAAGTGCTACCGCAGTTAGCCACCACTGCTGCGGCATCCAAATCCAAAGTTTCGGGAGAGTTAACATGGGCAAAATTATCGGTATCGACCTGGGGACTACCAACTCCTGCGTCTCCGTGCTGGAAAACGGCAAAGCAAAAGTTATTGAAAACGCTGAAGGCGCGCGTACCACGCCGTCGATCATCGCTTACGCCAACGATGGCGAAATTCTGGTAGGTCAGTCGGCCAAGCGTCAGGCTGTTACCAACCCGCACAACACTCTGTACGCCGTAAAGCGTCTGATCGGTCGTCGTTTCGACGAAGAAGTTGTGCAGAAAGACATCCAGATGGTCCCTTACAAGATCGTCAAGGCTGATAACAACGACGCTTGGGTTGAAGTGAACGGCCAGAAAATGGCCCCGCCACAAATCTCGGCTGAAATTCTGAAGAAAATGAAGAAGACCGCCGAAGACTACCTCGGCGAGCCAGTGACCGAAGCGGTAATCACCGTTCCGGCTTACTTCAACGACAGCCAGCGTCAGGCGACCAAAGACGCCGGCCGTATCGCCGGTCTGGACGTAAAACGTATCATCAACGAACCAACCGCTGCCGCTCTGGCTTACGGTATGGACAAGGCCAAAGGCGATCACACTGTGATCGTTTACGACCTGGGTGGCGGTACTTTCGACGTTTCCGTGATCGAGATCGCTGAAGTTGACGGTGAGCACCAGTTCGAAGTGTTGGCCACCAACGGTGACACGTTCCTGGGCGGTGAAGACTTTGACATTCGTCTGATCGACTACCTCGTGGACGAATTCAAGAAAGAAAGCGGCATGAACCTTAAAGGTGATCCGCTGGCCATGCAGCGCCTGAAAGAAGCCGCTGAGAAAGCCAAGATCGAGCTGTCGTCCGCTCAGTCGACCGACGTGAACCTGCCGTACATCACTGCAGACGCCACCGGTCCTAAGCACCTGAACGTCAAGATCTCGCGTGCCAAGCTCGAAGCTCTGGTTGAAGACCTGGTTCAGCGCACCATCGAACCTTGCCGCATCGCCATGAAAGACGCTGGTCTGGACGTTGGCGCGATCAACGACGTGATCCTGGTCGGCGGTCAGACTCGTATGCCGCTGGTACAGAAACTGGTAACCGATTTCTTCGGTAAAGAAGCACGTAAAGACGTTAACCCGGACGAAGCTGTTGCCATGGGTGCTGCGATTCAGGGCGCTGTTCTGGCTGGCGACGTGAAAGACGTTCTGCTGCTCGACGTCAGCCCGCTGACCCTGGGTATCGAAACCATGGGTGGCGTGATGACCGCGCTGATCGAGAAAAACACCACGATTCCTACCAAGAAATCGCAAGTGTTCTCGACTGCCGACGACAACCAAGGCGCTGTGACCATTCACGTTCTGCAAGGTGAGCGTAAGCAAGCCACACAGAACAAGTCCCTGGGCAAGTTCGACCTGGCCGACATTCCACCCGCTCCACGTGGCGTGCCGCAGATTGAAGTGACTTTCGACATCGACGCCAACGGCATCCTGCACGTTGGTGCGAAAGACAAGGCCACCGGCAAGACTCAGTCGATCGTGATCAAGGCTAACTCCGGTCTGTCCGACGAAGAAATCGAGCGCATGGTGCGTGACGCCGAAGCCAACGCTGACGAAGACCGCAAGTTCGAAGAACTGGCCGCCGCCCGCAACCAAGGTGATGCACTGGTTCACTCGACTCGCAAAATGGTCTCCGAAGCTGGCGACAAGGTTAGCGCCGAAGAGAAGACTGCGATTGAAGCCGCTGTGGTTGCGTTGGAAGCCGCCGTTAAAGGCGACGACAAGGCTGCCATCGAAGCTAAAGTTGAAGAGCTGTCGAAAGTCTCCGCTCCAGTTGCTCAGAAGATGTACGCCGAACAGCCTCAGCCAGCTGATGGCGCAGCCCCGCAAGGCGAATCGGCTGAGAAAGCGGAAGACGTGGTCGATGCAGAGTTCGAAGAAGTCAAAGACCACAAGTAAGTTGTTGGTCGGCCGGTTGACTGCCTTTAGGCGGTGACTGGTAGGATGTCGCCGCGCGGGAGCTTGCTCCCGCGTTGGCGTATCTGGAATACGCGAATTTTTACAGCATGCGACAGCGTTCGAATGCTGGCGGTATGGCTGAAAATGCTCCTGCTTTTCACGTCGAAAGTACCGCATGAATCACAGACCAGGATCGTTGAATTGACGTGAGTTGGGTCCGGGCCTGTATTGGGGCTCAACGAGTTTGGCGAGGCTCAGGAGGGGTTTGCCGAACGTCCTTAAGAGTGCAAAGACTTATGGCAAAGCGTGACTATTACGAGGTGTTGGGTGTTGAGCGTGGCGCGAGCGACGCAGACCTGAAAAAGGCCTATCGCCGTTTGGCGATGAAGCATCACCCGGACCGTAATCCCGATGACAAAGCATCGGAAGAACTGTTCAAAGAGGCCAATGAGGCCTATGAAGTATTGTCCGACTCGAGCAAGCGCGCGGCGTTCGACCAGTATGGTCATGCCGGTGTCGACCCAAGCATGGGGGGGGGCGGTGCCGGTTTCGGTGGTCAGAACTTCTCCGACATTTTTGGTGATGTCTTCAGTGACTTCTTCGGTGGCGGTCGCGGTGGTTCCCGTGGCGGCGCTCAGCGTGGCAGCGACTTGCGCTACACCCTGGAACTGAATCTGGAGGAAGCGGTACGCGGCACAACCGTGAATATCCGCGTTCCGACACTGGTCAATTGCAAGCCGTGCGATGGTTCGGGGGCCAAAAAAGGCTCGTCACCTTCGACTTGCCCGACGTGTGGCGGTATCGGTCAGGTGCGCATGCAGCAAGGCTTCTTCTCGGTGCAGCAGACCTGCCCGCGTTGCCATGGCCAGGGCAAGATCATTTCCGATCCGTGCGACTCCTGCCACGGTGATGGCCGCGTTGAAGAGTACAAAACCCTGTCGGTCAAAGTGCCGGCCGGCGTCGATACCGGCGACCGCATTCGTCTGTCCGGCGAAGGCGAGGCGGGTACTCAAGGTGGTCCGACTGGCGACCTGTATGTAGTCATCAATGTGCGGGAGCACGACATCTTTCAGCGTGACGGCAAGCATCTGTTCTGCGAAGTGCCGATCAGCTTTGTCGATGCAGCGCTGGGCGGCGAGCTGGAAATTCCGACCCTCGACGGTCGCGTCAAACTGAAAATCCCTGAAGGTACCCAGACCGGCAAGCAGTTCCGCGTGCGCGGCAAGGGTGTGGCTCCGGTGCGTGGCGGTGGTGCGGGCGACTTGATGTGCCGTGTAGCGGTCGAGACGCCGGTCAACCTGAATCGTCGTCAGCGCGAATTGCTGGAGGAGTTCCGCAGCTCCTTGGCAGATGACAACAGCCACTCGCCGAAAACCACGGGTTGGTTTGACGGTGTGAAGCGCTTCTTCGGCGATTTGTAAGGAGTCGGCATGCGACGTATTGCAGTGATGGGCGCCGCCGGGCGCATGGGCAAAATTCTGGTGGAGGCCGTGCAGCAGCGCGCGCCTCTGACCGGGTTGACTGCCGCTGTCGTCCGTCCTGGCAGCACGCTGATCGGGGTGGATGCCGGTGAGTTGGCTTCGCTGGGGCGAATTGGCGTGCCGCTCTCCGGTCATGTGGAAGCGGTCGCTGATGAATTCGATGTGTTGATCGACTTCACGCTGCCGGAAGTGATGCTGAAAAATCTGGCGTTCTGCCGCAAGGCAGGCAAGGCCATGGTTATCGGCACCACCGGGCTGGATGCTGCGCAGAAGCAACTGCTGGCCGAGGCGGGTAAGGATATTCCCATCGTCTTTGCCGCCAACTTCAGTGTAGGCGTCAACCTTTCGCTGAAGCTGCTGGATATGGCGGCGCGCGTGTTGGGTGATGATGCCGACATCGAAATCATCGAGGCTCACCACCGCCACAAGATCGATGCGCCGTCGGGTACTGCGTTGCGCATGGGCGAGGTCATCGCCAGTGCGCTGGATCGTGACTTGCAGAAAGTGGCGGTCTACGGTCGTGAAGGTCATACCGGTGCGCGCGAGCGTGAAACCATCGGGTTTGCCACTGTTCGTGGTGGAGATGTGGTGGGGGATCACACGGTGCTGTTCGCCTGCGAGGGGGAGCGTCTGGAGATCACCCACAAGGCTTCAAGCCGCATGACTTTCGCCAAGGGTGCGGTGCGAGCGGCGCTGTGGCTGGATGGTCGCGAGGCGGGTCTTTATGACATGCAGGACGTTCTTGACCTGCGTTGAGTTGCTGCTGAATCCAGCGCAAACGCCCTGTATGCGCTGGATTTTCTCCACTGAACGACGTCCTGTCGCATTCTCCGGCCTTTTAGGCTCTTTAGCGGTGGACCAAAAAAGCCTTTTTCTGTAAGCTACAGCTTTAGTGTGTCCACTAAAAGCGAGCAGAATAATTCAGTGAAGAAGCGGGGTGACGTGTCCATACGTCACTCCGCTTTTTTACAACCTGCGATCGCCCTTTCATGAGTTATTTACGGGAGGTCTTCTTGACTAAGCCAGCCATACTTGCCCTTGCTGATTTCAGCATTTTTCGCGGCGAAGCCCTTGGAGCCGACGGTCAAACCGGTGGGGAGGTGGGGTTCAACACCGCAATGACCGGCTATCAGGAAATCCTTACCGATCCTTCCTACGCCCAACAGATCGTTACTCTGACTTACCCGCACATCGGCAACACCGGCACCACGCCTGAAGATGCCGAATCCGACCGCGTCTGGTCCGCTGGTCTGGTCATTCGTGACCTGCCGCTGGTAGCGAGCAACTGGCGTAACACGATGTCCCTGTCTGATTACCTGAAAGCCAACAACGTTGTGGCAATCGCCGGTATCGACACCCGTCGTCTGACCCGCATCCTGCGTGAAAAAGGTGCGCAGAACGGCTGCATCATGGCTGGTGACAACATTTCCGAAGAAGCCGCCATTGCCGCCGCGCAAGGCTTCCCGGGCCTCAAGGGCATGGATCTGGCGAAAGTCGTCAGCACCAAGGCCCAATACGAATGGCGTTCCACTGTCTGGGATCTGAAAACCGACAGCCACGCGACCATCGAAGCTTCCGAGTTGCCTTGCCACGTCGTTGCCTACGACTTCGGCGTCAAGCTGAACATTCTGCGCATGCTGGTCGAGCGCGGCTGCCGCGTTACTGTGGTGCCGGCGCAAACTCCGGCCGCTGACGTACTGGCACTGAAGCCGGACGGTGTGTTCCTGTCCAACGGCCCTGGTGATCCGGAGCCGTGCGACTACGCGATCCAGGCGATCAAGGACGTGCTGGAAACCGAAACTCCGGTATTCGGCATCTGCCTCGGTCACCAGTTGCTGGCGCTGGCCTCTGGTGCCAAGACCCTGAAAATGGGCCATGGTCACCACGGTGCCAACCACCCGGTGCAGGATCTGGACACGGGTGTCGTGATGATCACCAGTCAGAACCACGGTTTTGCGGTAGACGAAGAAACCCTGCCAGCCAACGTTCGCGCGATTCACAAATCGCTGTTCGACGGCACCCTGCAAGGCATCGAGCGCACCGACAAGAGCGCGTTCAGCTTCCAGGGTCACCCTGAGGCGAGCCCCGGCCCGAACGATGTCGCGCCACTGTTCGACCGCTTCATCAACGAGATGGCCAAGCGACGCTAAGCGCTCGCCTTGAGACTGTAGAGAGAAGCCCTTCGAGGGCGGCCCCGACGCCGGCGGCCCCCTCGAGACTTCAGAAATCGATCAAGACGGCTTGCCGACTGACCTGCGGATTTGAGTGACAAACCCATGCCAAAACGTACAGACATTAAAAGCATCCTGATTCTCGGCGCTGGCC
>NZ_JBIUWM010000078.1:8904-14222 GCF_044743445.1 Pseudomonas sp. NPDC087615
ATCGTTATCGGCCAGGCTTGCGAATTCGACTACTCCGGCGCCCAGGCCTGCAAGGCCCTGCGCGAAGAGGGTTACCGCGTCATCCTGGTGAACTCCAACCCGGCCACCATCATGACCGACCCGGACATGGCTGATGCCACTTACATCGAACCGATCAAGTGGCAGACCGTTGCCAAGATCATCGAAAAAGAACGTCCGGATGCGGTGCTGCCAACCATGGGCGGCCAGACCGCTCTGAACTGCGCCCTGGACCTGGAGCGCGAAGGCGTTCTGGAGAAGTTCGGCGTAGAAATGATTGGTGCCAACGCCGACACCATCGACAAGGCTGAAGACCGTTCGCGTTTCGACAAGGCGATGAAATCCATTGGCCTGGCGTGCCCGCGTTCCGGCATCGCCCACAGCATGGAGGAAGCCAACGCGGTTCTCGAAACCCTCGGTTTCCCGTGCATCATCCGTCCATCCTTCACCATGGGCGGCACTGGTGGCGGTATCGCTTACAACCGTGAAGAGTTCGAAGAAATCTGCGCCCGTGGTCTGGACCTGTCGCCAACCAAAGAGCTGCTGATCGACGAATCGCTGATCGGCTGGAAAGAATATGAGATGGAAGTTGTCCGCGACAAAAAGGACAACTGCATCATCGTCTGCTCGATCGAAAACTTCGACCCGATGGGCGTGCACACCGGTGACTCGATCACTGTCGCCCCGGCTCAGACCCTGACCGACAAGGAATACCAGATCCTGCGTAACGCCTCCCTGGCGGTACTGCGCGAGATCGGCGTCGAGACTGGCGGTTCCAACGTTCAATTCGGTATCTGCCCGAACACTGGCCGTATGGTCGTGATCGAAATGAACCCGCGTGTATCGCGTTCCTCGGCGCTGGCTTCGAAAGCCACCGGTTTCCCGATCGCCAAAGTCGCGGCCAAACTGGCTGTGGGTTACACCCTCGACGAACTGTCGAACGACATCACCGGTGGCAAGACCCCGGCGTCCTTCGAGCCGTCCATCGACTACGTCGTGACCAAGCTGCCACGCTTCGCCTTCGAGAAATTCGCCAAGGCTGACGCGCGCCTGACCACGCAGATGAAATCGGTCGGTGAAGTCATGGCCATCGGCCGTACTTTCCAGGAATCCCTGCAGAAAGCCCTGCGCGGTCTGGAAGTGGGCGTTTGCGGTCTGGACGAGAAGCTCGACCTGAGCAATCCGGAAAGCATGAGCGTGCTCAAGCGCGAACTGACTGTGCCGGGCGCCGAGCGTATCTGGTACGTGGCAGACGCCTTCCGTGCGGGCATGACTGTCGAAGACATCTTCGGCATGAACATGATCGACCCGTGGTTCCTGGTGCAGATCGAAGATCTGATCAAGGAAGAAGAGAAGGTCAAGACCCTCGGTCTGTCCGCTATCGACCGTGACCTGATGTTCAAACTCAAGCGCAAAGGCTTCTCCGATCAGCGTCTGGCCAAGCTGCTGGGCGTTACCGAGAAAAACCTGCGCACTCACCGTCACAAGCTGGAAGTGTTCCCGGTCTACAAGCGCGTTGACACCTGCGCGGCCGAGTTCGCCACCGACACCGCTTACCTGTACTCGACTTACGAGGAAGAGTGCGAAGCGGCGCCGTCCGGTCGCGACAAGATCATGATTCTGGGTGGCGGTCCGAACCGTATCGGTCAGGGTATCGAGTTCGACTACTGCTGCGTTCACGCGGCCCTCGCTCTGCGCGAAGACGGTTACGAGACCATCATGGTCAACTGCAACCCGGAAACCGTGTCCACCGACTACGACACGTCCGACCGTCTGTACTTCGAGCCGGTAACGCTGGAAGACGTGCTGGAAATCTGCCGCGTCGAGAAGCCCAAAGGTGTGATCGTCCAGTACGGCGGCCAGACTCCGCTGAAACTGGCTCGTGCTCTGGAAGCTGCCGGCGTGCCGATCATCGGCACCAGCCCTGACGCCATCGACCGCGCTGAAGACCGTGAGCGCTTCCAGCAAATGGTTGAGCGTCTGAACCTGCGTCAGCCGCCAAACGCCACCGTGCGTAGCGAGGACGAAGCGATTCGTGCTGCCAGCAAGATCGGTTATCCGCTGGTCGTGCGTCCGTCCTACGTACTGGGCGGCCGGGCGATGGAAATCGTTTACGAAGAAGAAGAACTCAAACGCTACCTGCGTGATGCGGTGAAGGTGTCGAACGACAGCCCGGTGCTGCTCGACCACTTCCTCAACTGCGCCATCGAGATGGACGTCGACGCAGTTTGCGACGGTACTGATGTCGTGATTGGCGCGATCATGCAGCACATCGAGCAGGCCGGCGTTCACTCCGGTGATTCCGCGTGCTCGCTGCCGCCGTACTCGCTGCCGCTGCACATCCAGGACGAGATGCGCGAACAGGTCAAGAAAATGGCCCTGGAACTGGGCGTTGTCGGCCTGATGAACGTGCAATTGGCGCTGCAAGGCGAAGACATCTATGTCATCGAGGTCAACCCGCGCGCTTCCCGTACCGTACCGTTCGTCTCCAAGTGCATCGGTGTTTCCCTGGCGATGATCGCGGCTCGCGTGATGGCCGGTAAAACCCTGAAAGAAATCGGCTTCACCAAGGAAATCATCCCGAACTTCTACAGCGTGAAAGAGGCGGTCTTCCCGTTCGCCAAATTCCCTGGCGTTGACCCGATCCTCGGCCCAGAGATGAAGTCCACTGGTGAAGTGATGGGTGTCGGCGACACCTTCGGCGAAGCTTTCGCCAAGGCCCAAATGGGTGCCAGCGAAGTGCTGCCGACCGGCGGTACTGCATTCATCAGCGTGCGTGACGACGACAAGCCACTGGTTGCAGGCGTAGCCCGTGATCTGATCAACTTGGGCTTCGAAGTGGTTGCCACTGCCGGCACTGCCAAACTGATCGAAGCCGCAGGCCTGAAAGTGCGCCGTGTGAACAAGGTGACCGAGGGGCGTCCGCACGTGGTCGACATGATCAAGAATGACGAAGTCACTCTGATCATCAACACCACTGAAGGCCGTCAGTCGATCGCTGACTCTTACTCCATTCGTCGTAATGCCTTGCAGCACAAGATTTACTGCACCACCACCATTGCTGCTGGCGAAGCTATCTGTGAAGCGCTGAAGTTCGGTCCTGAAAAGACCGTGCGCCGCTTGCAGGATCTACACGCAGGATTGAAGGCATGAGCATAATCAAGTACCCAATGACTGTTCAGGGCGCTCGCGCCCTGGAAGAAGAGCACACTCACCTGACCAAGGTCGTTCGTCCAAAGCTTAGCCAGGACATCGGTACGGCCCGCGAGTTGGGTGACTTGAAGGAAAACGCTGAATACCATGCCGCTCGCGAACAGCAAGGCATGGTCGA
Source organism: Pseudomonas sp. NPDC087615 (assembly GCF_044743445.1). Lineage (NCBI taxonomy): Bacteria > Pseudomonadati > Pseudomonadota > Gammaproteobacteria > Pseudomonadales > Pseudomonadaceae > Pseudomonas > Pseudomonas sp. NPDC087615. Next base: position 12,254 of record NZ_JBIUWM010000078.1, read on the forward strand.
AGCACGGATTCGTGATATTGAAGGCCGGATTCAGAATCAGGTGATCATCGATGTCACGACGATTCCTCATACCGGTAAAGTGATCTTCGGCACCACCGTTGAAATCGCTAATGTCGAAACTGATGAAAGCGTCACTTACCACATCGTGGGTGAGGATGAGGCTGACTTCAAACTTGGCAAGATTTCGGTCGGTTCTCCTCTTGCTCGTGCTTTGATCGGCAAGGAAGAGGGTGATGTTGTTGCGGTGAAAACGCCAAGTGGCGTTATCGAGTATGAGATTGTCGAAGTCCGTCACATCTGAAACCGGGCGCCTGCTACGTGCGGGCGCCATGCTTTGGCAACTGACCCAGATGTTGTGGGTCGGTGGTCTTTGGTTGATTCATTTTGGTTTGCAGCCGGCGTTGGGCCAGATTGGCCTGGCGCAGTTGCTGATTGATGAAGTCGCCAGTGCATTTGAAGTGCTGGTGGTGGGTTTTTCCGCCGCATGCTTGATTTTTCAGGCCTTGGTGCTGGTACAGGCCGAGGGCCTTGGCAGTCTATGGCGAGATTTTCGCGGGCAGGTGCTGTTGATGGCGTTGTATGCGTGTGCGATGTTTGTCGCCGTGCGTGTCGGCTGGCCGGATGCTCAGCGCTGGCAGGTATTCAGTTATCTGGTTCTGGGGTTTTCCGGGCTGGTGCTGGTGCTGCAGCCGGTACCTGGATGGAGTGGCAGGGTGCGCGAAGCACACCCTTGACCCTTGTCATCACTTGAAGCGATGAACGTTCGACAGCTGCTTGTTGGCGCTGAAGTTCTTGCGGTAGACCAGTGCCATCTTGCCGATGACCTGTACCAGGTCAGCCTTGCCGACCTTGCACAGTTCTGCGATGTGCGCCAGGCGCGACTCGCGATCGAGGATGTTGAGCTTGATTTTGATCAGCTCGTGATCCGCCAATGCGCGTTCAAGTTCGGCTAAAACACCTTCAGTCAAACCGTTGTCAGCCACAGTCAACACTGGTTTCAGGTGGTGGCCAATGGATTTGTACTGTTTCTTCTGCTCTTGAGTGAGCGGCATAATCTGACCCTTTCGTCTGGATTCTGTAAAATGGCGGCCATTTTACCCGAGGGTTCGTGGATCCGCCCAATTAATCACGACCCTTATCATCGAGGTGCCCAATGGCGCGTTCCAAGACAAGCCTTGGTTGGCTGAAAAGACATGTCAATGATCCCTATGTGAAGCAAGCGCAGAAGGATGGCTACCGCTCGCGTGCGAGTTACAAGCTTCTGGAGGTTCAAGAGAAGTACAAGTTGATCCGTCCTGGCATGAGTGTTGTCGATCTGGGGGCTGCGCCTGGTGGCTGGTCGCAGGTCACTAGCCGGCTGATCGGTGGTCAGGGGCGTCTGATTGCCTCGGACATCCTGGAAATGGACAGCATTCCGGACGTGACTTTCATCCAGGGCGACTTCACCGAGGATGAAGTGCTCGCGCGGATCCTTGAAGCCGTGGGTAATTCGCAGGTAGACCTTGTGATTTCCGATATGGCCCCCAATATGAGTGGTACGCCTGAAGTGGACATGCCGAAAGCCATGTTCCTTTGCGAGCTGGCGCTTGATTTGGCGGAACGGATACTCAAGCCGGGTGGTAATTTCGTGATCAAGATTTTTCAGGGCGAAGGGTTTGATGTCTACCTGAAGGATGCTCGTCGGAAATTCGACAAGATCCAGATGATCAAGCCAGACTCTTCCCGTGGCAGTTCCCGCGAGCAATACATGCTGGCTTGGGGCTACCGCGGTAGCAAGTAATGAGGTTTTTTGGCAGGGTGATAGGTTTTTCGTATTTTGCCACGCGTGCATAAGCGAATATTGTGTAGAAAGTGTTTCACAAAGGGTTACAGACGGCGCCTGCCAGAGTTGTAGGTAATGTAGTAAGTTAGGCCGGTGAATATCATGCGAAGCGCGCGCCAGTAGCGGAGCTTGCTTCAGAGGGTAGTT
>NZ_JBIUWM010000078.1:14232-19296 GCF_044743445.1 Pseudomonas sp. NPDC087615
GCAAAGAATCTGATCCTGTGGTTGATCATCGCGGCTGTCCTGGTGACGGTGATGAACAACTTCTCCAGCCCTAACGAGCCGCAGACCCTCAACTATTCCGACTTTATCCAGCAGGTCAAGGATGGCAAGGTCGAGCGCGTAGCGGTTGACGGCTATGTGATTACCGGCAAGCGCAACGACGGCGACAGCTTCAAGACCATTCGTCCCGCGATTCAGGACAATGGCCTGATCGGCGATCTGGTCGACAACCATGTTGTGGTCGAAGGCAAGCAGCCTGAGCAGCAAAGCATCTGGACCCAGCTTCTTGTGGCCAGCTTCCCTATCCTGGTGATTATCGCTGTGTTCATGTTCTTCATGCGCCAGATGCAGGGCGGCGCCGGTGGCAAGGGCGGGCCGATGAGCTTTGGCAAGAGCAAGGCGCGTCTGCTGTCTGAAGATCAGGTGAAAACCACCTTGGCTGACGTAGCCGGTTGCGACGAAGCCAAGGAAGAGGTCGGCGAACTTGTTGAGTTCCTCCGTGATCCGGGCAAGTTCCAGCGCCTGGGCGGTCGCATTCCTCGCGGTGTGCTGATGGTTGGTCCTCCGGGTACCGGTAAAACCTTGCTGGCCAAGGCGATTGCCGGCGAAGCCAAGGTGCCGTTCTTCACTATTTCCGGTTCTGACTTCGTCGAGATGTTTGTTGGTGTTGGCGCTAGCCGCGTTCGTGACATGTTTGAGCAGGCCAAGAAACACGCGCCTTGCATCATCTTCATCGACGAAATCGACGCCGTTGGTCGCCATCGTGGCGCGGGCATGGGCGGTGGTCACGACGAGCGTGAGCAGACCCTCAACCAGTTGCTGGTTGAGATGGACGGCTTCGAAATGAATGACGGCATCATCGTGATCGCTGCAACCAACCGTCCTGACGTACTTGACCCAGCATTGCTGCGTCCGGGCCGTTTCGACCGTCAGGTTGTGGTAGGTCTGCCAGATATTCGTGGTCGCGAGCAGATTCTCAAGGTTCACATGCGAAAAGTGCCAATGGGTGACGACGTTGCTCCGGCTGTCATCGCTCGCGGTACTCCGGGATTCTCCGGTGCCGACTTGGCTAACCTGGTCAACGAAGCGTCGCTGTTCGCTGCTCGCAGCGGCAAACGCATCGTAGAGATGAAAGAGTTCGAACTGGCCAAAGACAAGATCATGATGGGCGCCGAGCGCAAATCGATGGTCATGTCGGAGAAAGAAAAACAGAACACTGCTTATCACGAAGCTGGCCACGCGATTGTTGGCCGTGTCGTGCCTGAGCATGATCCCGTTTACAAAGTGTCGATCATTCCGCGCGGTCGTGCGCTGGGTGTGACTATGTTCTTGCCGGAAGAAGATCGTTACAGTCTGTCCAAGCGTGCGCTGATCAGTCAGATCTGCTCGCTGTATGGCGGTCGTATTGCTGAAGAGATGACACTTGGCTTTGACGGTGTGACCACCGGTGCCTCCAACGACATCATGCGTGCCAGTCAGATTGCGCGGAACATGGTGACCAAGTGGGGGTTGTCGGAAAAACTCGGTCCACTGATGTATGCCGAAGAAGAGGGCGAAGTGTTCCTCGGGCGTGGTGGTGGCGGTCAGGGCGCCAGTTTCTCTGGTGAGACTGCCAAGCTTATCGATTCTGAAGTGCGCAGCATCATTGATCAGTGCTACGGCACGGCCAAGCAGATCCTCACGGACAATCGTGACAAGCTGGATGCAATGGCTGACGCGCTGATGAAGTATGAAACGATTGATGCTGAGCAGATCGACGACATCATGGCCGGCCGCACGCCTCGCGAGCCTCGCGATTGGTCGGGTGGTGCGGGTACGCCGCCGCCTCCTGTCGTTCAGGATGAGCGTCCGGAAAAACCGATTGGCGGTCCGGCTGCTGATGTTTAAGGTTTGAAATGACTTCTGTACAGTCCCTGACCCGGTTGCCTTGCGGCAACCGGGTTCTTGATTTTTCCCAGACGCATGTCATGGGCATTCTCAATGTCACTCCCGATTCCTTTTCTGATGGTGGCCGTTACAGCCAGCTCGACGCGGCCTTGCGCCACGCCGAAGCCATGGTCGCCGCTGGCGCGACGCTGATCGATGTGGGGGGCGAGTCCACCCGTCCTGGCGCCCGTACGGTTTCGCCGCTGGAAGAGCTTGAGCGCGTGGCGCCAATTGTCGAGCTGATCAATCGCGAACTTGATGTCATCATCTCGGTCGATACGTCGACTCCGGCGGTGATGCGCGAAACTGCGCGACTGGGTGCCGGATTGATCAATGATGTGCGTTCGTTGCAGCGCGACGGTGCGCTGGATGCGGCGGCGGCGACAGGCTTGCCGGTCTGCCTCATGCATATGCTCGGTGAGCCGGGTGATATGCAGGACAATCCGCACTATCAGGATGTCACTCGGGAAGTTGGCGAGTTTCTCTGCGAGCGCATGCAGGCGTGTGCGTCGGCGGGTATTCCTGCCGAGCGCATCATCCTTGATCCAGGTTTCGGCTTCGCCAAAACACTGCAGCACAATCTAAGCTTGTTCAAGCATATGGAAGCCCTGCATGCATTGGGCCGGCCCTTGTTGGTGGGTGTTTCACGCAAGAGCATGATCGGACATGCGTTGAATCGTCCTGTGGGTGAGCGTCTGCATGGTGGTCTGGCACTGGCTACGCTCGCGTCAATCAAGGGTGCGCGTATATTGCGCGTCCATGATGTGGCGGAAACGGTAGATGTGGTGCGGATGATCGCGGCCGTTGAGTCGGCGGAATAAGAACGATGGAGCAGTTATGAGCAAGAAATACTTTGGTACTGACGGCATTCGTGGTCGAGTCGGGGAATATCCGATTACTCCTGACTTCATGCTCAAGCTCGGCTGGGCTGCTGGCATGGCGTTCCGCAAGATGGGCGCCTGCAAAGTGCTGGTTGGCAAAGACACACGGATCTCCGGTTATATGTTTGAGTCGGCGCTTGAAGCTGGCCTGACTTCGGCGGGTGCGGATGTAATGCTGCTTGGCCCGATGCCGACGCCGGCCATTGCCTACCTGTCGCGCACGTTCCAGGCTGAAGCCGGAATCGTGATCAGTGCTTCGCACAACCCGCATGATGATAACGGCATCAAATTCTTCTCCGGTAAAGGCACCAAGTTGCCGGATGAGCTGGAATTGATGATCGAAGAGTTGCTCGATACTCCAATGACCGTGGTTGAGTCGAGCAAGATCGGCAAGGTGTCGCGGATCAATGATGCCTCTGGTCGTTACATTGAATTCTGTAAGAGCAGTGTGCCAACCGGTGCCAATTTCGCCGGTCTGAAGATCGTCATCGACTGCGCTCACGGTGCGACCTATAAAGTTGCGCCGAGTGTTTTTCGTGAGCTGGGCGCCGAGGTCGTGGTGCTTTCAGCCCAGCCAAATGGTCTGAACATCAACGACAATTGTGGCTCCACTCATATGGGGCAGCTGCAGGCGGCGGTGCTGGCTGAGCACGCTGATCTGGGTATTGCTTTTGACGGGGATGGTGATCGGGTCCTGATGGTTGACCATACGGGTGCCATTGTTGACGGTGATGACCTGCTGTTCATCATTGCTCGCGATCTGCAGGAGCGTGGAAAGCTGCAAGGAGGAGTGGTAGGTACTCTGATGAGTAATCTCGGTCTGGAGCTGGCCCTTGCCGATCTTTCGATTCCGTTTGTTCGCGCCAATGTCGGCGACCGTTATGTGATTGCTGAGTTGCTTGAGCGTAACTGGTTGGTCGGTGGTGAGAACTCAGGGCATATCGTCTGTTTCAATCACACCACGACCGGTGACGCGATCATTGCTGCTCTGCAAGTGCTGATGGCGCTCAAAACGCGTAACGAAGGTCTGGCGTTAGCTCGACAAGCTTTGCGCAAGTGTCCTCAGGTGCTGATCAATGTGCGTTTCGGTGGAGGCGAAAGTCCGCTGGAACATCCGGCTGTCAAGGAGGCCAGCGCGCGCGTCACTCAGGCAATGGCTGGTCGCGGACGTGTGCTTTTGCGCAAGTCCGGCACAGAGCCTTTGGTGCGTGTGATGGTTGAAGGGGAGGATGCAACCCAGGTTCGCGGCTATGCCGAAGAGCTGGCAAAACTGGTAACTGAAGTTTCTGCCTGATTCGGCTTGCCAGCCATGATTGTGTTGGGTAACATCTGCGCCCACTTTGACCGACGAGGTACAGCATGCGTCGCCCTATGGTAGCTGGTAACTGGAAGATGCACGGTACCCGCGCCAGCGTCGCTGAGCTGATCAACGGGCTTCGTCATCTGGCCTTGCCAAGCGGTGTTGATGTCGCGGTATTCCCGCCTTGCTTGTATATCAATCAAGTGATTGATGGCTTGAAAGGCAAGTCGATCTCGGTCGGCGCGCAGAACTCTGCGGTGGAGTCCATGCAAGGTGCGCTGACTGGTGAAATTGCGCCGAGTCAGTTGATGGATGCAGGCTGTTCCCTTGTGCTTGTCGGGCACTCCGAGCGCCGCCAGATTATGGGTGAGCGAGACGGGATGCTGAATCGCAAGTTCGCAGCGGCGCAGGCATGTGGCTTGATTCCGGTGTTGTGTATAGGGGAAACCCTGGAGCAGCGCGAAGCCGGTAAAACTCTTGAAGTTGTCGGGCGTCAGCTTGGCAGTATCATTGAGGAGCTGGGTGTAGGTGCCTTTGCCAAGGCAGTAATAGCTTACGAGCCGGTCTGGGCTATTGGCACCGGACTGACTGCAACGCCGCAACAGGCGCAGGATGTGCATAAGGCCATTCGCGAGCAGTTGGCGGCAGAGAATTCTGAGGTCGCACGAGGTGTGCGGCTTCTATACGGCGGCAGCGTGAAGGCGGCCAATGCGGTCGAACTGTTCGGCATGCCGGATATCGATGGGGGGCTCATTGGTGGAGCTTCCCTGAATGCAGATGAGTTCGGTGCGATTTGTCGCGCCGCGGGAAACTGAAAAAATGCTGGAAACAGTCGTAGTCGTTTTTCATCTGCTGGGTGCATTGGGCGTAGTTGCTCTGGTTTTGCTGCAGCAGGGTAAGGGTGCGGACGCTGGTGCGTCTTTCTGATCAGGTGCTTCA
>NZ_JBIUWM010000079.1:0-19207 GCF_044743445.1 Pseudomonas sp. NPDC087615
TTCTCCAGGGCGCGTTGCATGCCGGCGCGGAGTTTCTCTTCGTCGAACGGTTGGCGGCTGCCATCGGTTTTGATCAGGCGCGGCAACACCAGTTCGGCCGTCTCGAATGTCGTGAAACGCTCGCCGCAGGCCAGGCATTCACGCCGGCGGCGCACCTGTTCGCCCTCGGCGACCAGACGCGAGTCGATGACCTTGGTGTCGTTGGCACCGCAGAAGGGACAGTGCATGGTGGCTGGCAACAAAAAAAGGGAGGGCCATGGTAGCGCATCCCCGTGGCAAGACAAGCCATAGGGTTTGCGGTATACAGACGGGCATGATCGTTTGATCCATGGATTTCATTTTTCCGGAGCTGCCAATGCCGTTACGTCCGCTCGTTTTGCTCAGTCTTTTAAGCCTGCTGGTGGCCTGCGGCAGCGACGCCCCCAAGCCTCAGCCCCCAACGCCGGGCCCGGCGCCACAACAGGCGCAGAAAAAAGCCAAAGAAGCGGCTGACCTCGGCCCGTTGCCGGCTTATCAACGGGAACTGAGCGGCACCCTGCAAGGCGTGCCGGCCGGTGCCGAAGTCGAACTGGCGCTGCTGGTGATCGATGAGAAGGATCGCCCGCAGCAATTGCTCGCCAGTTCCAGCCTGATCGGCAACAACCAGATTCTGCCGTTCCATGTGCGCTTCAACCCCGAGGCTTTTCCGGCCGGGGCGCGGGTTGAATTGCGTGGCCGCGCCAGCCAGTCCGGTCAGTTGATTTTGCATCTGCCGTCACAAACCATTACCCAGCCGACCACTCAGGCACTGGGCCAACTGCAATTTGTCAAAGCACCATGAATGCACCGCTCGACCTGCAACAGGCATTGGGTGAACTGCTCGGCGACGCCAGGCTGAAAGCCTGTGCGTTGCCGGACACCGATTTGCAGTTGTGGCTGATCGATGGCGACAACATGGCGCGCGAATTCAGCCAGGAAGAAACCCAACGGATTCTGTACGAGCCGCCGTACTGGAGTTTTTGCTGGGCCAGCGGCCTGGCGGTGGCGCGTTATCTGGCCGAGTTTCCCGAATGGGTACGCGGCAAACGCGTGCTGGATTTCGGCGCCGGTTCCGGCATCGCCGCGATTGCGGCGGTGAAGGCCGGGGCGCTGGAAGTGGTGGCCTGCGATCTCGATCCGCTGGCGATTGCCGCGTGCAGGGCGAATGCCGAACTCAATGACGTGCAGATGGGTTATTCGACGGATTTCTTTGCCGAGGCGGATCGCTTTGATCTGATTCTGGTGGCGGATGTGTTGTACGACCGGGCGAATCTGCCGTTGCTCGATGCGTTTCTCAGCCGGGGCCGCGAAGCGCTGGTGGCGGATTCGCGGGTTCGGGACTTTCGCCATCCGTTGTACGAGCGCATTGAAATGCTTGAGGCCATGACCTTGCCGGATCTGGCCGAACCTGAGGAATTTCGGCATGTCAGCCTGTACCACGCGCGGCGTGACTAAAGGCTTCGTCGGAACGCCGCCCGGAGCAGGCTCGCTCCCACAGGGTTTTGTGAACGACATCAATCCAGTGTGGGAGCGGGCTTGCTCGCGAAAGCGCTCTGTCAGGCGACACATCTCTCAAACCTGCCCCGCTTCCGGCCACACCCCACCAAGCCTTATAGTTGCCCCATCCACGCTTTTACGAGATCTCCCATGAGTCAGCCAACGCCGTACATCTTCGACGCCACGACTGCCGATTTCGATCAGTCGGTGATCGAGGCTTCCTTCAATAAACCCGTGCTGGTGGATTTCTGGGCCGAATGGTGTGCGCCGTGCAAGGCGCTGATGCCGATGCTGCAAGGCATTACCGAGAGTTATCAGGGCGCGCTGCTGTTGGCCAAGGTCAATTGCGATATCGAGCAGGACATCGTCGACCGCTTCGGTATTCGCAGCCTGCCGACCGTGGTGCTGTTCAAGGACGGTCAACCGGTCGACGGTTTTGCCGGTGCACAACCGGAATCCGCCGTACGCGCCTTGCTCGAACCCCATGTGCAGATGCCGCCACCTGCCGCAGCCGATCCGTTCGAACAGGCTCAGGCACTGTTCGATGACGGCCGCTTTGCCGATGCCGAAGCGGCGCTGGTGGTCATGCTCAATGACGACAACACCAACGCCAAGGCCCTGATCCTGTACGCCCGTTGCCTGACCGAACGCGGTGAACTGAGCGAAGCGCAAACGGTGCTCGACGCGGTCAAGAGCGATGAGCACAAAGCCGCGCTGGCCGGGGCCAAGGCACAGATCAAGTTCCTCGGACTTGCCCGCGACCTGCCCGATGCCGCCGACCTGAAAGCACGGCTAGCGAAAGATCCGCAGGACGATGAGGCGGTGTATCAACTGGCGATCCAGCAACTCGCTCGCCAGCAATACGAAGCGGCGCTGGAGGCGTTGCTCAAGCTGTTCATCCGCAACCGCAGCTATGCCGAAGGCTTGCCGCACAAGACCTTGCTGCAGGTGTTCGAGTTGCTCGGTAACGATCACCCGCTGGTGACCGCCTACCGACGCAAAATGTTTGCTGCGCTGTACTAAGCGTTCACTCGATCCAGCTGTAGAGCGGCGTATCCCCGCCGCTCGCCACTTTTACGTCCGAACTGTGCCGCAAGCGCACCAGCAGGCGCTTGCCCGCCGTCGCACTGCCGGTCAGTCCTTCCAACTGATCGAGCAGATCCGGGCCACTGAGTTGCCCGGCCTTGCGCAACAAATCCTGCGCTACCTGCCACAAGGCATCGTCTTGATTCAACGGTTTCACCGCTGGCGCCGCTGCGCTCTGCGGTTGCGCCGCCTGCGACTGCCCGCTCATGGCCGAACCGAGCCGCGCCCAGTCGCTGTCATCCAGTTCCACCGTCAAATCCACCGGCACCTCGCCGACGGTTCCGCGTATCCGCAACATTGAGTTCGCTCCCGCACTTTTCTGACACGCATGCTCCCACGGGACTTGTGTAACGCCAAGCGCACGGGCAAACTCTGCGCACTTTCGTTATAAGATTACATAACAAACTCTTCACTTTACTTCCCGGAGACCGTCATGCGTCGTCTGCTGCTCGCTTTGCCGTTTGCCCTGTTGCCATTGGCCATCGCCCATGCTGCTGATGAGCATGACCACGATCACGACCATGAGCACGGTAGCCTCGGTGCGCATGAACATGGTGTCGGTCGCCTGAATGCTGCGCTCGACGGGCAAACACTGGAGCTGGAACTGGAAAGCCCGGCGATGAATCTGGTCGGCTTCGAACACGTTGCCTCCACGGAGGCCGACAAGGCCAAAGTCGCCGCCGCCCGCGCGCAACTCGAAAAACCGCTGGTGCTGTTCAACCTGCCTGCCGCTGCCGGTTGCAAAGTGGTCAGCCAGGAACTGGAAAGCCCGCTGTTCGGTGACACGCCGCAGGCCGACGATCATGACGACGATGAAGCCGACAAGGGCGGCCACGAACATCACCACGACCACAGCGAAATCCATGCTCACTATCAGTTCAACTGCACAGCCCCGGGCGCGTTGAAGACGCTGGATCTGGCGAACATCTTCAACACCTTCCCGGCGACCCAGAAAATTCAGGTACAACTGATCAGCGCCAGCGGCCAGCAAGGCACTGAAGTAACGGCCAAGGCTGCCGCGCTTAAGTTCTGATTACTGCGAAACTCCCACAAGGGGGTATGTGTTCACTCCATGAAACTGGCGCCATGACCCAAGCACTCATCGAACTGTCCGACCTGGGCTTCAGTTGGCCCGGCCACCCGCCGCTGCTGGACATCCCGGCGTTTCGCCTGGAACCGGGCGAAACCCTGTTCCTCAAAGGCCCCAGCGGCAGCGGCAAGACCACCCTGCTTGGCTTGCTCGGCGGGGTACAGAAACCCGATCGCGGCAGCATTCGCCTGCTCGGCCAGGAGCTGACCGCACTCTCCGCCGGTGCCCGCGATACGTTCCGCGTCGATCACACCGGCTACATCTTCCAGCAGTTCAACTTGCTGCCATTTCTCTCGGTGCGCGAGAACGTCGAGCTACCCTGCCACTTCTCCAGACTGCGCGCCGAACGGGCCAAACAGCGCCATGGCAGCGTCGATCAAGCCGCCGCCACCCTGCTCGCCCACTTGGGCCTGAAGGACGAGCGCATCCTCAGCCGTCGCGCCGACTCACTGTCGATCGGCCAGCAACAACGAGTCGCCGCCGCCCGTGCCTTGATCGGGCAGCCAGAATTGGTGATCGCTGACGAACCGACCTCGGCGCTGGATTACGACGCTCGGGAAAACTTTATCCGCTTGCTGTTCGCCGAATGCCGCGAGGCCGGTTCGAGCCTGCTGTTTGTCAGTCACGACCAGAGTCTGGCCCCGCTGTTCGACCGTCACCTGTCCCTGGCCGAGCTCAATCGCGCCGCCACGTCTGCCGAGGTCTGAGATGTATCTGTTTCGTCTGGCCATGGCCAGCCTGGCCAACCGCCGCTTTACCGCTTTGCTGACCGCGTTCGCCATCGCCCTGTCGGTCTGCTTGCTGCTGGCCGTCGAGCGCGTGCGCACCGAGGCCAAAGCCAGTTTCGCCAGCACCATCAGCGGCACCGACTTGATCGTCGGCGCCCGTTCCGGCTCGGTGAATCTGTTGTTGTACTCGGTGTTCCGCATCGGCAACGCCACCAACAACATCCGTTGGGACAGCTTCGAACACTTCGCCAATAACCCGAAAGTGAAATGGGCGATCCCCATGTCCCTCGGCGATTCCCATCGCGGTTATCGGGTGATGGGCACCAGCGAAGCGTATTTCGAGCATTACCAGTACGGTCGCCGGCAACACCTGGAACTCGCGCAGGGGCGCGCCTTCGCCACCGATCCGTTCGAGGTGGTGCTCGGTGCTGAAGTGGCCGATGCCCTGCACTACAAACTCGGCGACAAACTGGTGCTGGCCCACGGCGTGGCGGCAATCAGTCTGGTCAAACACGACGACAAACCGTTCACCGTGGTCGGCATTCTCAAACGCACCGGCACCCCGGTGGATCGTACGTTGCACATCAGCCTTGGCGGCATGGAGGCCATCCACATCGACTGGCACAACGGCGTGCCGGCGCGGGGCAACGGGCGGATCACTGCCGATCAGGCGCGCAACATGGACCTGACACCGCAAGCGATCACCGCGTTCATGCTCGGCCTCAACAGCAAGATTTCCACCTTTGCGCTGCAACGCGAGATCAACGAATTCCGTGGTGAACCGATGTTGGCGATTCTGCCGGGCGTGGCGTTGCAGGAGTTGTGGAGCCTGATGAGCACCGCTGAAAAAGCACTGTTCGTGGTGTCCCTGTTCGTGGTGCTGACCGGGTTGATCGGCATGCTCACAGCGATTCTCACCAGCCTCAACGAGCGCCGTCGCGAGATGGCGATTCTGCGTTCGGTCGGTGCGAGGCCGTGGCACATCGCAAGCCTGCTGGTGCTGGAAGCCTTTGCCTTGGCGTTGGCCGGGGTGATCGCTGGGCTGGCGTTGTTGTACATCGGCATCGCCGCCGCGCAGGGTTACGTGCAAGCCAATTACGGTTTGTATCTGCCGCTGGCGTGGCCGAGCGAGTATGAATGGACGCTGCTCGGTGGCATTCTGGCGGCCGCGCTGCTGATGGGCAGCGTGCCGGCCTGGCGCGCGTATCGCCAATCCTTGGCCGATGGCCTGTCGATCCGTTTATGAGGATGTTCACCATGCCCCGCGCCATGCTCGCGCTGCTGTTACTGGTCGCCCTGCCCGTGTGGGCGGCGGCGCCGAAAGACCTGACCTGGTCGCAGATGATCCCGCCGGACGCCGCGCCGGAAGTGCCCAACATGACGCCGCTGCATGACCTGTCGAAGATGAGCGATGCGTTGTCCGCCGAGTCGGCGCCAGCGGCCAAGCAGGATTTGCCCGACGCCCCGGTGGTGCAGTCACTCAATGGGCAGAACATTCGACTGCCGGGGTATATCGTGCCGCTGGAAGTGAATGAAGAAGGACGCACCACGGACTTTTTGCTAGTCCCGTACTTCGGTGCCTGCATCCATGTTCCGCCACCGCCGTCGAACCAGATCGTGCATGTGAAAAGTGAGTTGGGCGTGAAGCTTGATGAGCTGTATCAGCCGTATTGGGTCGAGGGGCCGTTGCAGGTCAAAGCCTCAAGCAGCGAGCTGGCGGATGCGGGGTACCAGATGGAGGCGGACAAGATTTATGTGTATGAACTGCCGGAGTGAGTCCCGGTAGTTGCCTGTTGTTTGAGTGGACGCTTTCGCGAGCAAGCCCGCTCACACAGGGGATTTGTGTTGATGCAAGGTTCCACAGAAATCAGCCCCTTCACTGTTTCATTGAGCTGAGTCAAAAGACCGTATCAGTTGGCTTCGTACCATAGGACATCAAACATTTTTAACGTCCTTTCGGAGCCCCCATGAACAAGTCCTTGCTCAGCGCTTCGCTGTTTGCCCTCGCGCTCGCAGCCCCGCTCGCCCACGCCCACGATGCCGGTGACATCCTGATCCGTGCCGGTGCAATCACCGTCAACCCGAAGGCCGACAGCTCCAGCGTCAAGGTCGATCAGGGTCCGTTGAGCGGCACCAATCTGGGCGGCAAGGCGACCATGAGCAGCGACACTCAACTGGGCCTGAACTTCGCTTACATGCTCACCAACCACGTCGGCATTGAGTTGCTCGCGGCCACGCCGTTCGAACATGACGTGAAGCTCAAAGGCACCGGCCTGGCAGCAGCCAATGGCAAGCTCGGCACACTGAAACACCTGCCACCGACCCTCAGCGTCGTCTACTACCCGCTGGATTCGAAGTCGCCGTTCCAACCGTATGTCGGCGGCGGCATCAACTACACCTGGATCTACGACGAGCACGTCGGCAGCGAAGCCAGCGCCAACGGTTTCAGCAACTTCAAGGCGAAAAACTCCTGGGGCCTGGCCTGGCAGGTCGGCGCGGACTACATGCTGACCGACAAAATCATGCTCAACGCCCAAGTGCGCTACATCGACATCGATACCCGCGCGACGGTGGAAAACAACGCAGTGGCGCCGGGTACCCGGGCACGGGTGAACGTGGATGTGGATCCGTTCATCTACATGGTGGGTTTGGGCTATAAGTTCTAAGTCGATTTACCCAACGTTCACGTGGTGGTGAATGAGGCTTGGTGGTGAGCAGACTTCAAACTGACGGCAACTGCTGTGCGGTTGACCGGGGAAAAATCCCCTTGCCACAGGGATAGCGACAAATTCCGGCCGTGAAAAAGGCGCCTGTTGAAGGGCGCCTTTTTCATGTCTGCGGTAATGCTATTTTCCGAGCAACCGCGCCAAGCCAACGCTCATCGGCGTCTGCCGGGGCAACTTGAAACGCTGCAGCAACCGGGTGTTGTTCGCCCGCGAATGGCGGATATCGCCGGAGCGGGCCGGGCCGAAGCTGACCGCTGGCAACTCACCGACAACCGTTTTCAGTTCCGCAAGCATCTGCTTAAGGCTCATCGCCTGATTCCAGCCGACATTCACCGCACCGACTTCCACTTCAGGCCTCTCGATCGCCTGCACCAACAGGTCAACCAGATCCTCGACATACAGAAAGTCCCGCGTCTGCTCGCCATCGCCGAACACGGTGATCGGCAAGCCTTTCTGCGCACGTTCGCTGAAGATGCTGATGACCCCGGAATACGGTGAGGACGGATCCTGGCGTGGGCCGAAGATGTTGAAGAAACGGAAAACCACCGGTTCCAAAGCGTGCTGACGGCGATAGAAATCAAAATAATGCTCGCCGGCCAGTTTGTCCGACGCGTAGGGCGTCAGCGGGGCTTTGGGCGTGTCTTCATCAATTGATTCGCCCTCGCCATTGTTGCCGTACACCGCCGCGCTGGAGGCGTACAACACACGCTTGACCCCGGCCAGGCGCATGGCTTCGCAAACGTTCAGGGTGCCGATGAAATTGCTCTGGTGAGTCTTCACCGGGTCATCCACCGACGCTTGCACCGAGGCCACGGCCGCCAGGTGCGCTACGGCGCTGCAACCCTGCATCGCTTGGGCGACCAGCACTGCGTCAGCCACATCACCGACAATCAACTCGACCTTGGGATTGTCCAGCGGCAGATTGCTGCGTTTGCCGGTCGACAGATCATCGAGAATCCGCACCGAATGACCGTGGGCTAGTAGTGCGTCGGTCAGGTGCGAGCCAATGAAACCAGCGCCGCCGGTGATTAAAACAGTCCCTTCAGCCATGTCGGTAAAACCTATCCAGTAAGCCCGGGAGCGCGGCACGCCAGGCGCGCGGCTTGATCCCGAATGTGTGCAGAATTTTCTTGCAGGCCAGGACCGCGTGTTGCGGCTCCTCGGCGGCGTCCGGCCGCGCGGCGTGAGCCTGGGGGGTCGGTGCTTCGATGGCCAGCGCGTGCAGGCTGCGGGCCTCGGTCAGAATCGCCTGGCCCAGCGCCAGCGGTGTGGTCGCTTCGTGGCCGGCGTAGTGATAAGTGCCCCACAGCGGCGCGGCGCAATCGAGTTGCTTGAGCACCGAAATGATCACCCGCGCGGCGTCGTCGACTGGCGTCGGATTGCCACGACGATCATCAGCCAGGAGCAATTCTTCGGGTTGCTCGGCACGGGCGAGGAAACGCCCGAGGCTGCCTTGCGGACTGTCATCGAGCAGCCAGCCGAAACGCAACAACACATGCTGCGGACACGCTGCGCGCACACTTTGCTCGATGCGCCACAAGGCCTGACCACGCAAGCCCAACGGCACCGGTTCGTCTTTTTCGCTGTAAGCGGTGGCGCGTGAGCCGTCGAACACTCGATAACTGGACGGTTGCACGAGGACGATGTTGTGGTGCCGGCACAATTCGGCCAGACGCTCGATAGCGCGCTCCTGCCCGGCCATACGGCTTTCGCTGACGGTCTCGGCCTGGAACCAGTCGAAATAGTAGGCGAGGTTGATCAACGCATCGGGACGAGTGTCGTCGAGCAGTTGCGTCAGGCTCGCGGCATCCCAGCCGTCTTCGGGCGGGCGGGGGGCGAGGAAACCGATGTCTTCTTCCGCACCGAGGCGAATCAGCGCCTGCCCAAGGGCATTTCCGCCGCCCAGTAACATAAGGCGCATTCGCATAGAGTCAGCAGGCCCAGTCTGATTGGAACGATGGCTTTGGCGACGATGCTTGTGGCCCCGTCGTCGATAATTGCCGGAATCGTTGCATTTTGCGGGTTTAGTGCGCAACCGTCACCCGTAAAGTGTCGATGGCCGGAATTTGTGTACGAGCAACTGCCCCATCGCTGTCCGCCACCGGTGCTGCGGCGCACGCACATTTCGTGAGAGCAGGCTTGCTCGCGAAGGCGTCGTGTCAGTCACCCTCGTTGCTGAATGCTCCACCGCTTTCGCGAGCAAGCCCGCTCCCACACGGGGTGTGCGGTGTTTCTCGAAAATGCACCGTCCGTAAAGCCATCGAAACTTTCCCGAACCGCGCGCAGTCATCAACAGACTGAGGCTGTACGGGGACTTTCGACGGGAGGGCGGCATGGCAACGATTCATATCGGCATTTTCGGCTGGCGCTACGCCCCGTGGCGCGGGGATTTCGCCCCTCAGGGGCTGGCATTCGCCTCGCGGGGGCTGCCATGAGCATTCCAGAACCGGTCGGTTTCACCGATGAAGGATCGGTCGTCGCGCCATCGGTGCGCAACTTCACCGTGCTGACGGTTAACACGCACAAGGGTTTCACCGCACTCAATCGACGGTTCATCCTGCCGGAGTTGCGCGAAGCGGTGCGCAGCGTGGCCGCAGACGTGGTGTTCCTGCAGGAAGTCCACGGCACCCACGAACATCATCCCAAGCGCTATAACAACTGGCCGACGATGCCGCAGTACGAATTCCTCGCCGACAGCCTCTGGCCGCAGTTCGCTTATGGGCGCAATGCGGTGTATCCGGAGGGCGATCACGGCAACGCTGTGCTGTCGAAATTCCAGATCATCCGCCATGACAACCTCGACGTCTCGATCAGCGGCCACGAAAACCGTGGCTTGTTGCATTGCGTGCTGCGCCTGCCCGGCGACGGCACCGAGGTACATGCGATCTGCGTGCATTTGGGCCTGCGCGAAAGCCATCGCAACGCCCAGCTTGGCTTGTTGATGCAGCGCCTTGCCGAACTGCCAGACGATGCACCAGTAATCGTCGCCGGTGATTTCAATGACTGGCGCCAGCGTGCCGACGCATTGCTCAAGCCCTGCGGCTTGCGGGAAGTGTTCGCCGAACATCACGGCAAACCGGCGCGCAGCTTTCCCGCGCGTCTGCCGACCCTGCGACTGGACCGCATCTACGTGCGCAACCTCAAGGCCCATCAGCCAAAAGTCCTGGCGAACCGGCCCTGGTCCCACCTTTCCGACCACGCACCGTTATCGGTGGAGATCGAACTATGAACAGCGCCCCCCTGGAGAAATCCGCCGTGGAATCGGTGAACATCACCCCGCCGATACGCGAGCCCGGGCACGTCGATGTCGAATACGGCTGGCAGAGCAACAACCGCATCGAACTGCTGGAAAACGGCGAGGCGTATTTCCCGCACGTGTTCGAAGCGATGCGTGCAGCCAAGAGTGAGATCCTGCTGGAGACCTTCATCGTTTTCGAGGACAAGGTCGGCGAGGAGTTGCAGGAAATCCTGATCGACGCCGCCCGCCGTGGCGTGCGCACTACCGTCAGTCTCGACGGTTTCGGTTGTGGCGAGTTGACCACCGGCTACCTCACCGCACTGAGTGAGGCCGGCGTCTATCTGCAGATGTTCGATCCGGCCCCCAAACATCTGGGCATTCGCACCAACTGGTTTCGGCGCCTGCATCGCAAGATTGTGGTGGTCGACGGCACGGTTGCATTCATTGGCGGGATCAACTTTTCCGGCGATCACCTGGCCGACTTCGGCCCCGAGGCCAAGCAGGATTATTCGGTGCAAATTCAGGGTCCGGCCGTGGCGGACATTCACCATTTCGCGCTGTTGCAAAGCGGGCGCCCCGGACGTGCCAGATTCTGGTGGCAACGCCGCCGGCAGCGCCGGACAGAAATGGCCTTCACCGATCACGATGGTCAGGTGCGCCTGGTGTTTCGCGACAACAACCAGCACCACACCGACATCGAAGACGTGTATTTACAGGCCGTGCGCAGTGCTCAGCGGCGGGTGGTGATCGCCAACGCTTACTTCTTTCCCGGCTACCGCTTGCTGAAGGAAATTCGCAATGCGGCGCGGCGCGGCGTCGATGTTCGGCTGATTCTGCAAGGTGAACCGGATGTGCTGGTGGCCAAAATCGCGGCGCGCATGACCTATGACTATCTGCTCAAGGCCGGAGTGAAAATCCACGAGTATTGTCAGCGCCCGCTGCACGGCAAAGTCGCGCTGGTGGATGAGGACTGGAGCACTGTCGGCTCAAGCAATCTTGACCCGCTCAGTCTGTCGTTGAACCTGGAAGCCAACGTAGTGATCCGGGATCGCGCCTTTAACCGTGACCTGTTCGAGCGCCTCGAAAACCTGAGCCTCAACCATTGTCAGACGGTAGATCCGGCCATGGTTCCACGCGGACGGATCTGGCACATGACGGTGGGCTTTCTGGTGTTCCACTTTCTGCGGCATTTCCCGGCGATGGCCGGTTGGTTGCCGGCGCATAAACCCAGGCTCAAGCCGTTCCGAGGTGACCGCTCATGAGTCATACCCAAGCGCAATCGACCGGCCATGCAGCGCCAGCCGCGCACTCACGCTGGAGCAAGTGGAAACGTCCGTTGACCGTGCTGTTTTTCCTCGCGCTGATCGTATTGCTGACGATTTTCGCCCGCCGTATCGAGTGGGCCGACGTGTTGGAAACTCTCGCCGATTTCAAGCTGCGCACGTTGATCATCGCCGCCAGCGTGACGCTGCTGAGCTTTCTGACGTACGCCAGTTTCGACCTGATCGGCCGCACCTACATTCGCCAGGACCTGACCTGGAAACAGATCCTGCCGGTGGGGATCATCAGCTATGCGTTCAACCTGAATCTGAGTGCCTGGGTTGGCGGCATAGCCATGCGCTATCGGCTGTACTCGCGTCTGGGCGTGAGCAACAGCAACATTGCCAAAATCCTTGGGCTGAGCCTGGCGACCAACTGGTTCGGCTACATGACCATCGCGGGCGTGGTGTTCAGCAGTGGACTGGTGAGCATGCCGCCGGGCTGGAAAGTCAGCACCACAGCGCTGCAGGGTATCGGTGTGGTGTTGCTGTTCATCAGTGCCGGGTATCTGGCCGCGTGCCAGTTCTCCAAGCGCCGCGAGTGGTCGATTCGCGGCGTAGAAATCAACCTGCCGTCGCTGCGCATGGCAATGCTCCAACTGCTGCTGGGCGCGCTGAACTGGTCGCTGATGGCGGCGGTGATCTTCACCTTGCTGCCGAGCAAACTCGATTATCCGCTGGTGCTTGGCGTGCTGTTGATCAGTGCGATTGCCGGGGTCATTACCCACATTCCGGCGGGGTTGGGCGTACTGGAAGCAGTGTTCGTTGCACTGCTGCAACACGAAGCGTCGCGGGGCAGTCTGGTGGCGGGGCTACTGGCGTATCGGGCGATTTATTTTCTGTTGCCGTTGTTGATTACACTCGTGATGTATCTGGTGGTGGAGGCCAAGGCCAAAGCGCTGCAGATCGAAAAGACGCCTTCCTGATGTTGTTTTGAGGCTGCCGGCTTCGTCATGAGCAGCCCCCCAATCAGGTACTCGGTGTTTTCACTGGCGCAGTGACACCAAACCGCGCTCGATAATCACTGGGCGCCAGCCCGGTAACCTTCTTGAAGGTCGCCCGAAACGCTCCCGGGTCTTGATACCCCACCTTCCACGCAATGTGATCAATCGTACCGTTGGTGAATTCAAGCATCTCGCGTGCCTTGCCGACGCGTAAATGCTGACAGTATTCGGTCGGTTTCAACCCGGTCGCGGCGCGGAAGCGGCGCAGGAATGTGCGCTCCTCCAACCCCGCGCGTTCGGCCATTGCAGTCAGCGAAACATCCGTCGCGCCAGTGCTTTGCAGCCAATGCTGAACCTTGAGAATGGCGGCGTCGCCATGACTGAGCAGTGGTGCAAAATTGCTGCCGCACTCTCTGGCGCTATTGCGGTGTTCGATGACCAGAAAGCGCGCGGTGCCGGTGGCGATGCTCGGCCCGAGCAAACGATCGACCAGTCGCAAACCCAACTCCGACCAAGCCATCAGTCCGGCCGTGGTGATCAGGTCGCCGTCATCGACAATCGGCGCGTCGGCCTTGAGCTTGATCTTCGGATAACGTGAAGCGAAGTCCTTGGCCGACGTCCAGTGCGTGGTGGCGCTGCGGCCGTCGAGCAGACCGCTTTCTGCCAGCAACCACGAGCCGACACAGACACCGCCCAATGTCGCGCCGCCTGCATGTTGCTCGCGCAACCATTGCGCCAGTCTGGCCGGAATTTGCTCCGAGGAAAAACCGGCGATGGACGGCGGAATCAGCACCGCCAGCAGACCCCCGTCGACACCCGGGCAACTCTCGAAAACCCGCTTCGGCGTCTGATCGCCCTCAACCTGCCAATGACTGACCCGCAGTAACGGCAGTTGCGCAGCCTCATGCTCGGCGGCTATCCCGTTCGCCACCGCGAACAGATCAGTCAAACCGTGCACGGCCGCCATTTGCGCGCCGGGATAAATCAGCACGCCCAACTCGGCCACGGCAGCCCTTTGTGCGCCCATTGTCAGTTTTCCCCTGTCTATTGTCGGTGCGGCCAATCCTCGATTCGCTCGGCAGCGCCAATACTGAAGACACTTCCAGCCAATCCATCGAGGACACACCCATGGCCAAGCAAGCGCTCATCGTAGTCGATATCCAGAACGACTACTTCCCCCAAGGCAAATGGCCGCTGACAGGTGCCGACGCCGCTGCCGACAACGCCGCGCGACTGATCGCTGCCTTCCGTGAAGCGGGCGATTCAGTGGTACATATCCGCCACGAATTCACCTCGCCGGACGCTCCGTTTTTCACCCCCGGTTCCGACGGCGCCAAGCTGCATCCGAAAGTACTCAATCGCGCCGATGAACCCGTAGTGCTCAAGCATTTCGTCAACTCGTTCCGTGAAACCGAGCTGCAATCAATCCTGGAAGAAAAAGGCATCAAGGAACTGGTGGTGGTCGGCAGCATGAGCCACATGTGCATCGACGGCATCACCCGTGCGGCGGCGGATCTGGGCTATGACGTCACAGTGATTCACGACGCCTGCGCCAGCCGCGATCTGGAGTTCAACGGCACGACCGTACCGGCAGCCCACGTCCATGCGGCCTTCATGTCATCCCTGGGCTTCGCTTACGCCAGCGTGGTGTCTACCGACGAGTTCCTCCAGCGCTGACCCACACGGCAACACTTTGCAAAAAACCTGCGCCCGCCCCGTTGCGGGCGTTTTTGCGAGCGCCAGAAAAATCTCACGCGTGAGCCATTGATGGCACTTTGAATTGGTTGTAGTGTGGCCCACGCGTGAGATGTTCATAACGGAATCAATGCCATGAAAAGCCGCTCCCCCGCTACCGCGTCAGACCCAAAGGGAGTGCGCTCAAAACCGTCCGCGAAAAAACCATCCAGCTTTTATATGAAGCAGATGCGTGCGGGCCTGGCGGCTGCCGGTTATGTGAAACACGAAACTTGGGTGCTTCCGGAAAACCGAAGCTTGCTCAAGCAAATGGAGCAACAGCTACGCCAACCGATTCTGGCTGGCTCATTCATGTCGGAGAATTACATGAGCGCAGGCAACAACTGGAATATCGACAGCCTCTTCAACGCCCTCAAGGCCCTGGACGAGGTCGCTTCGCAAGAGATCACAATGTCTCTGGTCCAGAGCTCCGAACCCAGCATCAAGCTGGAAATGAACGAATTCGGCGGTCTGCCGATTCACATCGCACTGGCCGGCGCCCAGATCATCGTCGACACCGTGCTGGTGGACATCGATTCGATCACCGACGTGCGCGCCTTCAACGACGCCGTGCTGCGTAGCCGCGAAATGTTCCCGCTGTCGTCGATCGGTATCGAGTCGATGCCGAACGGGCAGACCGTCTACAACATGTTTGGCGCCCTCAGCGCCGACTCGAGCCTGACCAACGTGGTGACCGAGGTGAAAACCCTCGTCGATAACGTGCAGCGCGCCAGCGAAGCCTTCGAACACTTCTTCAAGTAATCAACAGGGAATATCCAATGACTCAGTCCATCTGGAGCAAGTTGTTCACCGCACTGCGCGGCGGCGCCAATGAAGTCGGCGAAGCGATCGTCGACCAACAGGCCCTGCGCATCCTCGACCAGGAAATCCGTGACGCCGACACCGCGCTGTCGAACGCCCGTCGCGAATTGATCACCATCATGGCCAAGCACAAGCTGGCCGCCGACCGCGTGAGCGAGTACGAGGCCAAGATCAAGGATCTGGAAGCCAAGGCTGTCTCGGCCCTGAACGCCGGCCGTGAAGACCTGGCGATGGAAGTGGCCGAAGCGATTTCGACCCTGACCAACGACCTGACCGCCGAAAAAGCCCAAAGCGACGAGTTCGGCAACTATGCCGACAACATGCGCAAGGACATCAACAAGGCCGAAGCCCGGATCAAGAGCCTGCGCCAACAAGTGGACATGGCCAAGGCCCGTGACAGCGTGCAGAAAGCTCAGGTCAGCGCGTCCATCGCCAGCGGCGGCGCCAACGGCAAACTGGAAACCGCGGTCGGCACCCTGAACCGCCTGCAAGCCAAGCAGCAGCAACGCGCTGCCGAACTGAATGCGGCCGATGAACTGTCGGACGCTTCAACCGGCAACGACCTGGATCGTAAACTGCGCGACGCCGGCATCACGCCGAACGAAGGCAGCGCGAATGCGATTCTTGAGCGCCTGAAGCAAAAATCGACTCAGTAAGCACCGACGCAAAAACCTGTGGGAGCGAGCCTGCTCGCGAAAGCGGAATATCAGACGGCATTAATGTTGACTGGCACGCCCTCTTCGCGAGCAGGCTCGCTCCCACGTGGTTTACAGCTTGAAATCATACTTCTCGTTCACGCTCGGCCCGGTACACTAGCGGCGCTTTTTACGACGAACACCTCCACCCGCTTCAAGGAACGTACCCATGGGATGGTTTAAAGATTTGCTGGGCACCAGCAACTGGCAGACCGCTGCGCCAACATCCACCGTTGCCAGCGGCCCATTCGGGATGGCCTCAGGCAAGGGCGTCAGATTCGATTCGACCTTGGCCCTGCTGCTCGACGGTTCGACTTCGGTACGAGTCCCCTTCGATCAGGCGATCTGGAGCGCAGGCTGGGTCGACCTCGGCCAGTCCAACAAACTGCACCGCTATTACATGAACGACGAGGATTTCTGGGTACAGATCCACGTCACCGGAGACGACCAGGTCGAATCGGTCACACTGTTCAACTACCTCAGTTACGTGACCGTCAACAGTGACGCCGAACTGCAGCGACTGGCCGGCCCCAACAGCCTGATCGGTTTGCCGACCTACACCCACGAAGGTGTCGAATACACCCGCGAGTGGGGCACCGAACAAGGCCAGACCGAACTGGTGCCGCTGACCGAACACGTGGTCAACCCGGACGAGAGCTACACCATCGAACACCACTCCATGCTTTACGCCCGCGAGACCGGCCTGACCGATCGTCGCGAGCTGTTGTTGTTCTCCGTCGAACAGGACGAAGAAGGCACCGTCAGCCTGAGCACCTCGCTCGGCATTTCGCTGTACACGACTGACCTGAGCACCATTTAAATAAGGAAGTTTTTCATGCTGGAAGTGCTGGCCGTCTCGCTGAACAAAACCGCTCTGACCGGTTTCATCGTTTACCTGATCGGCGCCGTGTTGCTGTTCATGCTGTTTCAATTCGTCTACACGCGCATCACCCCGCACAAAGAATTCGAGCTGATCCGCTCCGGCAACACGGCCGCTGCCATTGCGCTGTCCGGTGCAATCATCGGTTTCGCCATTCCTGCCAGCAACGTGATCGCCTATTCGGTCAACGTCCTCGACTTCGTGCTCTGGGCCGTGATTGCCGCAGTAGTGCAACTGCTGGCGTTTCTCGCCACTGGCCTAGTGCTCAAAGGCACTTCCCAGCGCATCGCCAACGGTGAAATCGCCTCCGGCATCTACGTCGCAGCGGTAGCGATCAGCGTTGGCATGCTCAACGCTGCGTGCATGACACCGTCCAACTGATCGGCAGGAAGCCTTAGATGAAACGAAGCAAATACGTTCAGTTGTCCCTCGCAGCGTCGGTGGCCATGGTCATTTCCGGCGAAGCGGCAGCGGTGGATCAGCCACGCAATTTCCAGAGTGTTGAGCAATGCGTCGATGCCGAGGTGGCAGCCGACGTCTGCTCCAACGCCTACGTCGCGGCGCTCACCGAACACCGGCGCATCGCGCCGGCGTACGACGACAAAGCCAAGTGCGACGCGGACTTTGCCGCCGACTGGTGTCAGAAAAACTCCGACGGCCGCTTCGTGCCAAAACTCGGCGGTTTCAAAGTACCGCAGAACGGTGAAACCCCACAAAATCTCGACGCCATCGCCGATACGCAGATGCCAGCCGGTGATACGACGGCTGCCCAGAATGTGCAAAACACTTCCCA
This sequence comes from Pseudomonas sp. NPDC087615, assembly GCF_044743445.1. Taxonomy (NCBI): domain Bacteria; kingdom Pseudomonadati; phylum Pseudomonadota; class Gammaproteobacteria; order Pseudomonadales; family Pseudomonadaceae; genus Pseudomonas; species Pseudomonas sp. NPDC087615. Next base: position 17,571 of record NZ_JBIUWM010000079.1, read on the forward strand.
CACCTCGGGTGGCGGCGGCAACGGTTGGCTGAGTGGATGGCTGATCGGCAACGCGATGAGCAACAATTCGAATCGCACGGTCTATCGCGACCGCGATACGCGCCAGCCCTACAACACCTCGACGCAGTCCAAAAGAATCGAGTCAGCACCTCGTAGCCAACCGAACTACGAGAGCAGCAAAAGCAAACCGGTGAACGTCGCCTCCTCCACTTCCCGTGGCGGTTTTGGCAGCCAGTCCAGCGCCCGCAGCGGTTGGGGTGGTTGGGGCAGCAGTTCCGGCCGCTCGAGCAGCTGACGATGAAAAAGGTCCACTGCGCCGAGCGCCCCGACTGGAAACAAACGGCCGAGAGCCTCGGCTTTATGTTCCACACCATCGACGACGAGCCTTACTGGGACGAAAGCGCGTATTACCAGTTCACGCTCGCGCAGATCGAAAACGATCTCGAGGACCCGACCACCGAACTGCACGAGATGTGCATGGACCTGGTCGACCGCGTGGTACACAGCGAAGAACTGCTAAATCGCCTGAGCATCCCGGCTTCGTACTACGACATGATCCGAACGTCCTGGCTGGAAGGTCATCCGCATCTGTACGGGCTGATGGACTTTTCCTACAGCGGCAACGGCCCGGCGAAACTGCTGGAACTCAACTACGACACGCCAACCAGCCTTTACGAGGCGGCGGCGTTCCAGTGGGGTTGGCTGGAGCAATGCATTGAGCGCGGCACGCTGCCCAGCCATGCCGACCAGTTCAACAGCATCGACACCAAGCTGCATCAAGCCTTTGCCGAGTTGCAGCTCAAGCGACCTTTCTACTTTGCCTCAATGAAAGACTCGGTCGAGGATAAAGGCACCACGGATTACCTGCGACTGATCGCGGAAAAGGTCGGCATCGAATCGCGACACATCGACATCGAAGACATTGGCCTGACTGCCGAGGGCCGCTTTGTCGACCTGCAAGATCGCTGGATCCCGCACCTGTTCAAGCTGCACGCCTGGGAATTCATCTTCCATGAACCGTTCGGCGCGGCGATTGCCGAGTGCGATACGCAGTTTTTCGAGCCAGCGTGGAAAGCGATCCTGTCGAACAAAGGCGCACTGCCGCTGTTGTGGGAGTTGCACAAAGGCCATCCGAATCTGCTCGCGGCGCACCTCGACCCGAATCCGGCCAGCGCCGTGCCCAAAGGCTGGGTGCGCAAACCGTACTTCTCCCGGGAAGGTGCCAACATCGAACTGCAAACGGCGCAAGGTCTGATCGTCAAAGAAGATGGGCCCTACACCGATGCGCCATTTATCCTTCAGGAGTTCGCACCACTGCCGAAGTTCGATAACAGCTACACGCTGATCGGCTCCTGGGTGATTGGCGATCAGGCGGCGGGGATTGGCGTGCGTGAGGACAACAGCCTGATCACCAAGGATTCAAGCCGGTTTCTGCCGCATTTGATTCTTGACTGACAAACCGCCGTGTCTAGTCCTGAAATAGGTTTACACCTGTTTCACCCCAACGCCCGATGCACTGCATCGGGCGTTTTGTATTTTAATGACAGGTGCGGGCGTTCCTGGTTGTAGATCAGGATCGCTTCTCGCACCATTTGCTCCGCTTGCGCCAAGTCTTTCGGCCGATGGAGTAATAGTTC
>NZ_JBIUWM010000080.1:0-19174 GCF_044743445.1 Pseudomonas sp. NPDC087615
TGGGTAATGTTATTCCCAGTCACCGGTCCCTTACCGGTAACTTGACATACTCTCGACATGCCTCAGCCCTCTAAAACCACATGCCCAACCCGGCATGGGTTGGCCGCTTAATCTCTCAGTCATTTGGCGCCAGGCGCCGCGTTTCTTTAGAGGTCTTACCGGCTACACCTACAGTGAAGGAACCGGGCCCCTAGAAAAGAGCGCTGCTTTATACCAGAAAGACCGGGAAGCAACAACAATCGGTGTGCAATCAATCGGTAAAAAGGCGCTTTTTCAGGCTGCGAACGCTTTGGATAAAGGCCGGCATCGATTTTGACCGCTCGTCGCAGAAAAACGTCTGCGCGGGCGTTTCGGACTTTTTACGAAGCCACGCAGTCTGAAAAACGGATCGCACTGTGCCCTGAAAATGCAAAATGGGGATAGTCATTTGTAATCCAGACCTCTAGGGTAGGCCTTTTCCAGACTGCACTTGCAGATGGGCCTTCGATCTGTAAAAGGAAACCGACCATGCGCCTCGCTGCCCTACCCCTGCTGCTCGCACCGCTCCTGCTGAGCCCCCTGGCCCAGGCCGCCGCGCTGAGCGTTTGCACCGAGGCCAGCCCTGAAGGGTTCGACGTGGTGCAGTACAACTCACTGACCACCACCAACGCCTCGGCCGACGTACTGATGAACCGCTTGGTGGACTTCGACACGGCCAGCGGCAAAGTCGTCCCGAGCCTGGCCGACAGCTGGGAAGTCAGCACCGATGGCCTGACTTATGTGTTCAAGCTACACCCGCAGGTGAAGTTTCATACGACCGATTACTTCAAGCCGACCCGCGAACTGACAGCAGAAGACGTCAAATTCAGCTTTGACCGCATGCTCGACCCTGCCAATCCGTGGCACAAAGTCGCCCAGAGTGGCTTTCCGCATGCTCAGTCGATGCAGTTGCCAGCGCTGATCAAGAAAATCGACGCACTGGATCCGCTGACCGTGCGTTTTACCCTCGATCACCCGGACTCGACCTTTCTGGCAACCCTGAGCATGGGTTTCGCCTCGATTTATTCCGCCGAATATGCTGAAAAATTGCTAAAGGCCAACGCGACGGAAAAGCTCAACAGCCAACCGATCGGCACCGGCCCGTTCGTGTTCGCCCGTTTCCAGAAAGACGCCTCGATCCGCTACAAGGCCAACCCGGATTATTTCGCTGGCAAGCCATCGGTTGATCCACTGATCTTCGCCATCACCCCGGACGCCAACGTGCGCCTGCAAAAACTGCGGCGCAACGAGTGCCAGATCGCTTTGTCGCCGAAGCCATTGGACGTACAGGCAGCGCTGAAAGAGCCGACGCTGAAAGTCGAAAAGACTGACGCGTTCATGACTGCTTTCGTTGGCATCAACAGCCAACATCCACCACTGGACAAGCCGCAAGTGCGCCAGGCAATCAATCTTGCCTTCGATAAGGCCAACTACATCAAAGCCGTGTTCGAAGACACCGCCGAAGCGGCTAACGGCCCTTATCCGCCGAACACCTGGAGCTATGCGAAAAACCTGCCGGGGTATCCTTACGACGTGGCGAAAGCCAAGGATCTGATGGCCAAGTCAGGCTTGAAGGACGGCTTCCAGACCACCATCTGGACGCGTCCGTCCGGCAGCCTGCTCAACCCCAACCCAAGCCTCGGCGCGCAGATGTTGCAATCGGACCTGGCGGAAATCGGCATTCAGGCGGAAATCCGCGTGATCGAATGGGGCGAATTGATTCGCCGCGCCAAGGCCGGCGAGCATGACTTGCTGTTCATGGGCTGGGCTGGCGACAACGGCGACCCGGACAACTTCCTCACGCCGCAGTTTTCCTGCGCGGCGGTCAAGTCTGGTACCAACTTCGCCCGCTACTGCAATGCCGATCTGGACAAGCTGATCAGCGCGGGCAAGACCACCAGCGAGCAAGGCGTGCGCAGCAAGCTCTACGAGCAGGCACAGGCGCAGATCCAGCAGCAGGCGCTATGGCTGCCGCTGGCGCACCCGACGGCCTTCGCGTTGACGCGCAAGGATGTCCAGGGCTACGCCGTCAGCCCGTTTGGACGGCAGGACTACTCCAAGGTCACGCTCAAGTAACCTGACACAGCACATCCCCCACCGTGGGAGCGGGCTTGCTCGCGAAGGGGTCGGTTCAGCCAACACGTTTATTGACTGACCCACCGCCTTCGCGAGCAAACCCGCTCCCACAGGGGGTTTGCATCGCCCCGCCAGATTTACATCCAGCCACTCTCCGCCATCGACAACGGCTCCCCGTCGCCGACGATGAAGTGATCCAGCACCCGCACATCAATCAGCTCCAGCGCCTTTTGCAAGCGCTTGGTCAGCAGCCGATCCGCCTGACTGGGATCAGAGTTTCCTGACGGGTGGTTGTGGCACAGGATCACGGCCGCAGCATTATTTGCAAGGGCCCGTTTCACCACTTCCCGGGGATGCACGCTGGTGTTGTCGATCGAGCCGCGAAACAACGGACGGGTGTTTTCTAATAAACTCACATCGAGAACCTACCCGGAGCCGTCATCATGTCAAAGGCATACGCCTACGTCCGCTGGTCAACCGCCGAACAGGGCGAAGAAGGCCGAGACAGCCACAGCAGGCAGATCACACCGCTGCAAGCATTCACAGAGACCACAGGCGTCCCGGTGGTCGAAACAGTCATAGACAAGGGTGTAAGTGCGTTCCGAGGTGCAAACGCTCGCACAGGCCAACTGAAAGGCTTGTTGGACAGAGTAGAGAACGGAGAGATTGGGCAAGGCGATTACATCATTGTTGAATCCATCGACCGACTAACCCGGCAGAAACTCACGGACTCCGTTGATCTTATCCAGTCGATCCTAAAAAAAGGCGTCAGGCTCCACACCGTCTTCGATGACAAGACCTATTCGTATGACGATCCTAGCCGCGATCTCGAAACGCTGATCCTTGTGGGTGTCATCGCCAAGCGAGCACACGAGGAAAGCGACACCAAGAGCAAACGCCTCAAATCCTCATGGCTCAAAAAACGAGACGCCGCCGAAACGACCATCATCCGCAAACAATGCCCCTACGGCTTTCGTTACGACGAAAAAACCCAAGCCTTCGCAATCGTAGAAGACGAAGCCCAAGAAATTCGCCAAATTTTCGACCAACTAAAACACATGGGAATATTGGAAAGCATCAAGCGGGTCAACCAGTATTCAAAACGTCGATGGACCAGAAAGCACATTGACGAACTTATCAAAAGTAAAAGCCCCATCGGCGTTTTGTGCCTCAGAAGACGTAACGAAGATGGGACAAAGTCATTTGACCGCTATGTCCCCGACTATTTTCCAAAACTAATAGAAGAAAGCGAATTCGATGCAGCCGTAACGGCTATTAAAAACCGCTTTAATGAGAGAAAAAGCGGCAGAAGATCACCAAACAACTACAACATCTTCAGACACTGCATACAGTGCGAAAAGCACAAGGTTGGGATGTTGTTCAACCTTCAAGGCTTAGGACAAGAAAAAAAGCGGTACGCCTACCTCGTGTGCTCTAACAGAGCCGAGCGTGTATGTGAGTGCGATAACAGAATTCGCTTTGAACTTGTATTCGGAGCATTCCTTGCTTTTGTCAAAAAAATATCAGAGAACCGTTACATTGACGAACGAACACACGAGAAACGAAAGGTGTTCACTTGGTTCAGCCAAGAGCAATACAAACAAATGGACACCGTAAACGACGCATTTAGCCGCTTCTTTTCCGCCCGAGATACCTCCGCACCCAAAGAGGAAATAAGAGCAAAAAAAGCAAAACTAAACATCGAAAAACACACATTGGAAATGTTAGAGGCGTCCCTTGCTCAGTTCGACGGCATGATCCCTCAGACATTTATCAAGCGTGTAGCCGACAGCGAAGCCCGAATCAATACCTTAGAAAGCGAAATCCAAAGCCTTGAAGGTGCGTTAACCATAGAAGCGGAAACCCTCGAAATCACAACATATCAAGACATTCTTGACCTTTACGAAACAGAACAAGGACGATTGAAACTAAATACGTTTTTCCTCAGCAGAGGAATTTTCTTTGAAGTCACATACCACAAAGAACCAATATCAGTCGGTTTAAATGTGAAAATAAAAAATGAAGCAACCGAACTCTACACTCATGAATACTTCCATGTCACCCAAGACCCTTTAAAGAAATTTGGCATACCAGATTTATCCCACATCATAAAATAACTAAACGCCCCTCTAAAATTCTCATTATTGGAGGGGTTACACATAAAGAAAAGCTCCAAACCACCAGAATGGCTTTTGACTTTCTTAAAAACTCCTTCTTGACTTAATAAATCATCTCGCATAATGCACGCCTCATGTGTACGCCCGCACACGCCTGCGTCTTTTAGTTATCAATATATAGATATCAAATACAACAGATAACAATAATAAAGATAACTTACACGCACAAGCAAGCACGAACAGCCTACAAATTTGATAAAAATTTAATCTATGGTAAATTACAAATAAGGGTAATAAGCGAAGCGATATGAAGCATTTATCAACCCTTTGGTTACAACTTCACACTTTTGCTTCGCAAAAGATGAGAAGTGGTAACGCCGGGCCAAAGGGTGCCCCTTTGGATACCCAAGAGCAAAGCGACAGCATCTCGCTGAAATTTAGGAGTAAAAAATAACAACTACTGAGGGTTAAATGAGCAATGAAATCAAAAGCACAACCATGCTATATAAGAGACTTAATTTTTCAGTCTCTACACTTAAAAAATTAGGCAAATCCTTAAAGCATTCCTTGCGTGTTCACAGCAAAGAAGAAAAGAAAATACAGTGGGATGAAGACCTATTCCACAACAATATATTTATAGTCAATGGTAAGCCTGTACCAATGAATGAGGCGTCGGCCTTGTCATTCATTAAAGACACACTAACGCCTTTTCATCTGGTCAATAGAAGCAAAGAGCAGAGAAAAGAAGACGTAGAAACCAAAGGCAAATATAAATACAAAATTAAGAAAATCATTAAAGATGAGGCAGGCCAGCCCATAGCCGCCTACCTTGATGACCTGATAAACCGTGGCGATTACATCGACGGAGAACAGGTCAAGGAAGATTTTGAAGCCTTCGAGGTCAGCAGGAAGGCCCAGAAACTCAAAAGCGTTCAAAACTATATAGACCTGCACAACACCATCACCCAAGCAGAAAAGCCGCTGGATGGCCGTAAAACAGTCATCCAAGAGGCTTTCTTTAAATTCCCGATGCACAATCAAGTAGACCTACCGGCTGAATTCTACGTTTCTGCAATTCAGGACTTCTACGCCAAATATTTTCCCGACTATAACGTCCTATTGACGGTTTACCACGGTGATGAATTAGAGGGAGGTAAAAAGAAGATTGGTGACCACCCTCATATTTTTATCGACTGTAAAAACAAAAGAACGGGTGAATATGACTTGACAGAACAACAAGCCGTGCTTGCCAATAAAGTCATTAAACATTTTGAATTTTTCAAGAGTTACACGTCTGTAAACACCAAGCAACAGACATATCAGGAGAGCCAAATAATAGGCGAAGCGTTGCAGGAGCTATTTTACAAGCACATCAATAAAAAATTCAAAACTGATAATATTCAACTTGTAGCTAAGAGATTGGAGCAGACCCAAGAACGTCTTGAACTTAGAATGAAAATCAGGCAGGAAAGTACGAGAGCTAAAGAAGATAGGGCATTTAACCTTTATACAATGCGACAAGAGCAACTTGAAGATATAGAAAATAAGCTTGCGGAAGTCACAACAGAAATCGAGAACAAGCAACAAACAAAAGACACGATTGACCAAAAAATACGCCAAGGCCAACAAGTCAGCCTTAACTTACAAATGAAGATTGAAAAGACCGAAACACATTGGAGCAAAAAGCTTGCCCAGTTTGACAGTAAAATCAAAGAAAACACGACAACCCTTAGCACCCTCACTCAAAAACGAATAGATATTCAGCAAGACATTACACAGCTACAAAATAAAAAAGTAGAGCTAGGGAAAAACTTCAAAGCAGAAAAAGACAAATTACAAAAAAATCTAAATCATTTGAAAGAAAAAGTGACAGCAGAAACGGCAAAGCACAAAAGAATTAAGCAAGCTATAACGATACTTGACGAAAAACTAGAACCACTAATTCATAAATTTGACGTGAAGGTGGATAAGGTACTCCACGCCAAACGAATGCACGAGGACACAGAAACCCTATATCAAGAAATGAAAGAAAACATCTTACAGACCGCCAAGTACATGGGAAAAGAAAAGCGACACGACTACCTTTGGTCTGTTAAAGAGCAGCTTGAAGAGAAAGGACTAGACCCTGATATGGTTAATTTCGGCCTTAAAGAAAAGGTTCAGCTATTCATATCCGACACATTCACCAGCACCAAAATAATAGAATTTGATAAGCAGGAGGCCAGAGATGCAAAGGCAGCGAGAGCAAGAAGAAGCCTATACAAAAACAAATAAAAACCCGCGATTACGCGGGCTTTTTACCATCCAAGTTTGACAAACCTCGAAAGTATGGCAACTTGAAAGGAGCAGAAAAAGAAAACCACCTTGGGGAAGGTGGCGAAGGATACTACAATAAAATTTTAAAAAACTTTAATCAACACACTCATTTAATCATCAAAAAGTTTATTGTCAAGTCATCTCCCAAGGTTTTCTTTTTCTAAATAACTATTAGAAGAGGGCAACAATGGGATGCATAAAACTATTTGAGGACTACTTACCAAGAAGACCTTACCACACCGATGATTTAACCAACGGTTTAAAAATAAACAAAAAAGAAAAAGCAAAGCTTGCAAGACTTATTCAGCCGAACGGCCCGACCCATAGGTATTGGATGGTTTTTGACTTAGACCGAGCCGATGCCGGTATGCACTGGGACAACGTAGGGGCACCGGCTCCAAATCTAATCGCCCGAAATCCGGCCAATGGGCACGCTCATTTGCTCTACCTGCTACAAACCCCCGTCCGAACCGCTATCGACGGCAAAACCGCCCCTTTACGCTACGCAGCAGCCATTGAGGCGGGTTTGCGTAATCTGCTGGGAGCAGACAGAGGTTATTCCGGGTTGATCTGTAAGAACCCGATCAACGCCCACTGGATGACCTACGAATGGCAGGCCGATCCATACACACTGGACGACTTGGCCGACTACATCGATCTAACCCCGGAAAAAGCCAGAGAGAAGCCCGTAGAGGATTACGGCTTGGGTCGTAACTGTATGCTTTTTGATCAATTAAGAGCGTGGGCATACAAGGCGATCCGTCAAGGCCCGACCGACTACAACCAATGGCTAAACGCTTGCCTTGATAGAGCCAAAGGCTACAACGTCAATTTTGCTACTCCATTGGATATCTCTGAGGTTAAACACACGGCCAAAAGCGTAGCAAAGTGGACGCATAGAAATTTCAACCGTGACTCATTTGACGATTATGTCGCCAGAACCCACACAAGCGAGATACAGAGCTTTAGAGGTAAGCAGAAGGGTAAGAGCAAGAGGGAACACGGTATCATCTTGCTTAAAGCCGGAGCGTCTATTCAGCAGGTCATGAAGGAGTTAAATGTAAGCAGAGCAACAGCGTACAACTGGAGGGTGAATCCATAACATTATAATCTGTCTAAAAGCCTATATCAGATAATAGCACCCGGAGAGGGTGTTTGTTCTTTCCACTCCATCCCCCTTCCCCCCATCCGAACCAAATACCCACACCTAAGACCTATATGCCGATAACCATAGAACGCACGAAAATGGTGAAAAGCGGCTTGAATTTACTCGATTGATACGAAGACACCACAAAGTTAAACAACCCACTTAAAATACGTAATTGTGTGCCCAACCCTTTCCCACAGCTTACTATGCTTCGGAGATATATCCCTCAAGGTATATGTATGTATACATACATATCCACTTTCTTTCCTGATGAAAATTTCACACTTTATCATTTATCAAATTCGGTGAATTATATCCATTGAGCGAATGAACCCATATATCCCGAAAGCTTCGAGGGCCAGTAAGAAAAAACGGGGCTTTTTGAAAATACAATCTCTTTAAAAATACGCTCAAAAAATTTTACAAATTCATACCATATTTTTGATATATCGAATTTTTCGACCATCGAATTATGGCTTACAAACAGCAAAACACCTTGTCAATAGCAAAATAAAAATAAATATAAGGTTCAACCTTAATCGTTAAATAGGGGTCAACCATAAGTAAATCACTTAGTTGATATTTGCCACAAAGCAGAACAAAAAACGACCACGAAAAAACTCAAAAATCGCTCTCAAATGAATTTCACAAAAAATGTATGGTATTGGTCACGTTCAAAATTGAAAATAATGTGAATATCCAATTTCCTACATCTTATATCCTCGAAGCAATGTTATAGGTTCGGAGATATAACCTTGAAGCATTGACTTATCTAAAACCTATGTTAATTGTATTGTTACAACATAGGAGTTCTAAGTATGAACAAGGCGGAATATGCAGGAAAAATAGGTGGATTAGTTGGCGGCTTCAAAAGAAGAGAGCGTCAAAAATTTTTGTTAGGCTTTATGAAAGTAGTAGAAATGGAGGAATACCCCGACTTAAGATTGACATCGTGCCTCGCCAAGAAACTGATAGCAGAGTTCTCTGGTTGCAAATCAATATCAAACGATATATTAGTACAAGAATTTGGAAGACTCGGAAACAAGGTAAAGCAGCAGAACCTCGATGGAATTGTACTAGCTGTAGCAGAGAGGTACAGAGACACATATAAAGAACAATGGAACGAAGCTAAAAGAAAAATTAACGAAGATGCAAAATTATTTAAAAAATGCATAACTGAAGAATTACGAGACACAACACTATAATATAAACCCGCCTAAGCGGGTCTATTTAATTCGACTAATTATTTTTCTCGTGTGCTCACGTCCGCAATATCTATATAGACCTTCCCTTTTAAGGAGACCGTGCATTCAAATTTCTTTGCTAAAAGGCAAGGTCGAAATATAGTCCTGCATAAATTTCAAATCCAATGTGCCATCCGTTTTGCATGGAAGGCTTATAGTTGATACTTTCATTCTGGCTACATGCCACTTTCTACCGTAAGAAAAGCGGTATTTTTCTTTTCGAATTACAGTTGTGATGAACAAGGCTATTTCAGGGGTCAATTCAAATTTTGGATACAAAACATTTACATCATCCGAACACCAAAATGGGCTGCTTTGATAATAGGCGTCCGCTACACCATTTCCGTTATAATTTACGGTTATAGTATTTCCTGAGTGTATTGGTTCTTGGTCGATAAACGCCGTTAAACCGTTATTGCTATCAATTGCCCCAATGAACGGTGTTGTACCCACATTCATATTTGCTTTGGTTAATCGTTTCCCCTTTTTTATTTCGAACAAGTCTTGGAAATAAAAAAGCTTCCAGTTTGTATCTTTGTAATTTTCCGAACTGCTTGAAGATGTTGTGGAAAGTTTAAATACAGCATAATTCTTGACGGCTTGTTCAAAATCACATTTTGTTAGTTTTGTGTAGTCTGTTTCCATGTAAGCTTCTGCACACCATTCGTCCTCAGCAGTGACCTGCTGCATGACGCTCTCGCCTGCATGAATTTCTCTGTTTCTAAAACTAGTTGTCCAGTGATCGCAAGTTTGTTTCCAAGTATGATTGGAGTCTACTCGGCCAAGATTTTTAGTCTTGATGAAACCATCATTTTTCCAGTATCCAAACCAAGTTTTTTTATTACTGGTGCTGTGCGGTACTTTTGCCGTGAATACCATCACACATGTTACCGTGCCGACCGGATGAAACAAATCATCAGGCATTGTCATTACGGCTTCGAGGGTATGCTTTTTAAGCAACTCCGTCCTTACTGGGTGCGGTGATATTGCACAAGACATTGGAACAATTGCTATCCCTGTTCCATTCTCTGCTAGGCAGTCGAGCATATGCCGAACAAAATGCAATTCATGCAAATCAGCATCACCTTGAGAAAAAGGAGGGTTCAATAATCCCACATTGCATTTTTTACTTTTTATGTCTTTCGTTATCGCCTCATCAAAGCATGAGCTTTGATGCAGGTTCGCTTTCCCGTCGCCTCTAAGAATCATATTGGATGCTGCTAGGGCAAACATGTTAGGCTGTTGCTCAACTCCAATAAGTCCATACTTTTTAATGTCGTAGCGTTCTTGCTCAGTATCTGCATCTTTAAGCATACGATGCATAGCAGAAATTAAAAATCCGCCTGTGCCAGCACAAATATCTAAGACTTTCGAGCTTTTATTTACGTTTGCAATTTGTGCAAAAAGCTCAGTAATGTGTCTGGGAGTTAATACAATACCCAGTGCTTTTTTATCGCCTCCAGTGTATTTTAAAAATTCGCCATAGAACTGACCTACCACATCGAAATCATGATAAATGCTAATGAAAGGCCATACTTTTTCACTGAGCCTCTTAATAAGCTCATGAAGAACGCCTTTAGGATATGATTTAGTTGGCTTTCCAAGCTCTGGATGAACCGCGATGCTTGAATAAGGCTGAGCCATATTATCTTTTTTGGCTTTCGGAATATCAGCTTTTTGAAATTCATTTTTGATATTTCGCATCCACTCTTTTTGTAACTCTTCAGGAGAGTAAACAGAAAAAGCGGCCAAAAATGCTGGGCTTCTTAGGGCGATTAGTGTTCCGCTAACCACTAGTGGCTTTTCACTCTCTGTAAGTTTTGCATGGTCACGCATAAAATCATGCAGCTCTCTAGAGAAAGCCATAAGCTCTTCAAAACGCATACGCTGTATAGATGGGTCGTATGTTGCATTTTGAATATAGTCAGTCCAAGGGATTAACTTATCAATCCCTTTTCCATCTCTTGTGGTTAATTGTTTGTGAGAATTGGTACCCTTGGTTGTCAAGTATGTTGTGACTGTTACGTTGGTTTCGCTTGTTCCACTTACAGCAACAGAAATAATGTTGAACTCTTTCGATAGACGGCTAGCATAATGCAATATCCCATCAGCAGCATATTTTTGAGTTCGTCTGTTATAAGCTTCAGTGGTTTCGTCAGCGGCTGGATGATTTAGATTGTTTAGTAGCGTCTTACTAATGTGGTTATTATTGCTGGCCTTGCACTCAATAATTACCAAAAAGTCCGGGTTTTCAATGTTGCTTATGATAAATTCTGGCGACCCGATGCCACCCTTTCCAGTTTTACTCGCCGATTTTAAAAATTTCTTTACATTTTCAATGTTGCTTTTTTGCTCTTCTATCTGAATAGAATTATTTGAGCCATAATAATCAAGCTTTCTCAGGCAGTCTCTAACGACGTTTTCTGTTTCTCTTTCGTTGCTTGATTGCTTTATAGCCACTTTAAAATATTTCCCGCAAATCGCCTAACTATATATTTATCTTGACCTACGGTCAATAGCTCGCGAACTCACCAGAGACACTCCAAAGGCAGTTGACCAGAACAATGAAAATCAACCAATACATGTAGGGAAAACCTACATGCATCAGTCAATACCCCTTTAAAAAATCAACTACTATTTAGCATCAGTTGCCTTAACCAGAAACTTCCAAGTATTGGCACCTTTCTCTTTGCTGCAGTTTGAGCATGGAGGAAGTTTTGTACACTCGCGGTTCATCACATCCTCAAAGCCACAGGATTGGCAGCGGTAGATACCCGGCCCTCCCGGTGCCTCTCCAATTTTACGAACCTTCTGATACTGCGTAGGTTTATTGCTCTGTAGTACTAGTTTTACATCTTCATAAAAAGCCATTTTACTTTCCTTACCGCTCAGGAGTGGCTAGCCTTTAGCCACTATGATAAGTAAGGGCATTTCGCTCGATTTCAAGTCTGCCTTGTGACGAACACAAACCAGCGAACCGGCCCCCAATCAGGCGGATGCAGAGCCTCCACCCGCTTGGCGACCTTGATCAAAATTATTAGAAACCGCTAGCCCGCTGAACAGTGCCTCGAATGTCAGCACTTGATGTTTGGAGTCGAGAAACAGACAACCAAACACTTCGTGAGGCTCGTGGCGCAGCATGGATTTCAGGTAATCACGAACGATTTGAGGGTTTTCCAGCGCCGGTTTCTGCCGTGATCGCTCGGCCAGATGACGCTTGCTCATTTCTTGAGCCGCTTGCAACTGAGCAAACTTCGCTGGCCCCAGGCCCAATTGTTTGCTGAATGCGTCCTGATCGGCCTCAAGCAGCAAACGCAGGCTGCCGAACCGAGTCAACAGTTGTCGTGCCAGATCCACCGCGCTTATTCCGGGCAATCCGGTCCGCAGGAAAATAGCCAACAACTCAGCGTCCGAAAGACTCGCCGCACCGTGTTCCAACAACCTTTCCCGCGGCCGTTCCGCCGCAGGCCAATCACGAATACTCATAGCACTTCCCTGTCTGTGGGCGCCGCTGTTCCGTAGCGGTCGCTGTGATATCGTAGCCCATCTTTTTTGCGGGCGAATTCACCCTGGGGAGGGGGTTTCGCCACGTATGTCACCCACGATATGAAAGGCAGACCTATGCAGCGGCTGTATCGGAAACGCATCGTTCTGGGCGTCGGCGGCGGTATCGCGGCCTACAAGAGCGCTGATCTGGTTCGTCGCCTGATCGACCAGGGCGCCGAAGTGCGCGTGGTCATGACCCACGGCGGCGCCGAGTTCATCACCCCGCTGACCATGCAAGCCTTGTCCGGGCACCCGGTTCATCTGGATTTGCTCGACCCGGCCGCCGAAGCGGCGATGGGCCACATCGAGCTGGCGAAATGGGCTGATCTGGTGTTGATCGCCCCGGCCACCGCCGACCTGATCGCGCGCCTGGCTCAAGGTATTGCCAATGATTTGCTGACCACTTTGGTGCTGGCCACCGACGCTGTCGTGGCTGTCGCTCCGGCAATGAATCAAGCGATGTGGCGCGACCCGGCGACCCAAGCCAACCTGCAACGGCTGGAGAGCCGTGGCCTGAAGACTTTCGGCCCGGCCTCCGGAAGCCAGGCCTGCGGCGATGTCGGCATGGGCCGCATGATGGAAGCCACCGATCTGGCCCAATGCGCGGCGGACTGCTTCCAGCGCCAGGCGCTGACCGGCAAACATGTGGTGATCACCGCCGGTCCGACTCAGGAAAACATCGACCCGGTGCGCTACATCACCAACCACAGCTCCGGAAAAATGGGCTTTGCCCTGGCCGAAGCGGCGGTGGAAGCCGGCGCCCGTGTCACGCTGATCAGCGGCCCGGTGCATCTGCCGACCCCGGATCGCGTCACGCGCATCGACGTGGTCAGCGCCCGCGACATGCTCGCCGCGTGCGAATCGGCCATCCCGTGCGATGTGTTCATCGCCTCGGCAGCGGTAGCGGACTACCGTCCGGAAGTCGTCGCCCCGCAAAAACTCAAGAAAGATCCTACGAGCGGTGACGGCTTCGTCCTGCAAATGGTGCGTAACCCGGATATCCTCGCCACCATCGCGACCCGTCCCGACCGTCCGTTCAGTGTCGGCTTCGCCGCCGAGACCGAACACCTGCTCGACTACGCTGCACGCAAGCTGAAGGACAAGAATCTCGATCTGATCGTCGCCAACGACGTCGCCAACCCGAGCATCGGTTTCAACAGCGAAGAAAACGCCTGCAGCGTGATTGACCGTGAGCTGCACGCCACGGTTTTCGCCCAGACCAGCAAGAGCAAGATCGCTCGCCAACTGGTCACTTTTATCGCCGAACGTCTGAACCAGGTTTAATTTACATGCACGCTTTGCAAGCCAAGATCCTCGACCCACGCATCGGTACCGAATTCCCGCTGCCGCAATACGCCACTCCGGGCTCCGCCGGCCTCGACCTGCGCGCCATGCTGGAACAGGACATCGTGATCAAACCGGGTGAAACCGTGCTGATCCCTACCGGTCTGTCGGTTTACATCGGCGACCCGAACCTCGCCGCCCTGATCCTGCCGCGCTCGGGAATGGGCCACAAACACGGCATTGTGCTGGGCAACCTCGTTGGCTTGATCGACTCCGATTACCAGGGTCCGCTGATGGTGTCCTGCTGGAACCGTGGCCAGACCGACTTCACCATGACCGTCGGCGAACGTCTGGCGCAACTTGTGCTGGTGCCCGTGGTGCAGGCGCATTTCGAAATGGTTGAAGCGTTTGTCGAAACCGAGCGCGGCACTGGCGGTTTTGGCCACACCGGCACCCAATGATCCACGCAGGAGCTGTCGCCACCTTCGGCAGCTCCTGCAGAGGGGGAAATTTCAGGCCGATCATCTGAAAGGTTTAACACCGAAAATCAGGGTTTTGCCGGCGTAAAGCCACGCCAGACGAGGCGTCATGGCCCTTTCACACCACGAACTCTCTGTGAAAAACGCCGTCATACCCTTCAGTTTGAGCCTGCCGCCGAGTGAATCGTCGGTCTGTCCCGCCACTTTCGAGATGGAGCACTTCCGCAGATGAGCACCCCCGCCAAGCTTGCCCCACAGCTTCCCGACAGCATCTTTCGCGCCTATGACATTCGCGGCACCGTGCCGGAATTCCTCAATGCTGAAACCGCTTACTGGATCGGCCGTGCCATAGGTTCGCAGAGCCTTGCTCAGGGCGAGCCGAACGTCTCCGTCGGCCGCGACGGTCGGTTGTCCGGCCCGGAACTGGTGGCCGAACTGATCCGCGGCATCGCCGAAAGCGGCTGCCACGTCAGCGATGTTGGCCTGGTGCCGACCCCCGCGCTTTACTATGCCGCCAACGTCCTGGCCGGCAAATCCGGGGTGATGCTCACCGGCAGCCACAACCCGTCGAACTACAACGGCTTCAAGATCGTGATCGCCGGCGACACCCTCGCCAACGAACAGATCCAGGCCTTGCACGAACGCCTCAAGACCAACAATCTGAGCAGCGGTCCGGGTAGCGTCACCGAGGTCGAAATCCTCGACCGTTACAACACCGAAATCGTCCAGGACATCAAACTGGCCCGTCGCATGAAGGTCGTGGTCGACTGCGGCAACGGCGCGGCCGGCGTGATCGCTCCGCAACTGATCGAAGCGCTGAACTGCGAAGTCATCCCGCTGTTCTGTGAAGTCGACGGCAATTTCCCCAACCATCACCCGGATCCGGGCAAGCCTGAGAACCTCGTCGACCTGATCGCCAAGGTCAAGGAAACCAACGCCGACATCGGTCTGGCCTTCGACGGCGACGGTGACCGTGTCGGCGTGGTGACCAACACCGGCAGCATCGTTTATCCCGATCGCTTGCTGATGCTGTTCGCCCGTGACGTGGTGGCACGCAACCCTGACGCGCAAATCATCTTCGACGTCAAATGCACCCGCCGCCTCGTACCGCTGATCAAGGAATACGGCGGTCGACCGCTCATGTGGAAGACCGGTCATTCATTGATCAAAAAGAAAATGAAACAATCCGGCGCTCTATTGGCCGGTGAGATGAGTGGACACATCTTCTTCAAGGAGCGCTGGTTCGGTTTCGATGACGGCATTTACAGCGCCGCACGGCTGCTGGAAATCCTCAGCAAGGAAAAATCCACCGCCGAAGAGCTGTTTGCGACCTTCCCGAACGATATTTCTACGCCTGAAATCAATATCCATGTGACCGAAGAGAGCAAATTCAGCATCATTGATGCTCTGCACGACGCACAGTGGGGCGCAGGCGCTGACCTGACCACCATCGACGGCGTGCGGGTCGATTACGCCAAAGGCTGGGGCCTGGTGCGCGCGTCCAACACCACACCGGTACTGGTGCTGCGCTTCGAGGCCGATGACGAGGCTGAATTGCAGCGCATCAAAGATGTGTTCCACGCCCAACTGAAACGCGTTGCACCTGATCTCCAACTACCGTTCTGATCCACCCGGAGCCCTGAATGACCCTCGAACGCGAAGCCGCCGCCCACACCGCCCAGGTCCTGTCCGAAGCGCTGCCTTACATCCGACGTTATGTCGGCAAGACCCTGGTGATCAAATACGGCGGCAACGCGATGGAAAGCGAGGAGCTGAAAACCGGCTTTGCCCGCGACATCGTCTTGATGAAAGCCGTGGGCATCAACCCGGTGGTCGTGCACGGCGGCGGCCCGCAGATCGGTGATCTGCTCAAGCGCCTGTCGATCGAAAGCCATTTCGTCGATGGCATGCGCGTCACCGACGCCGCGACCATGGACGTGGTGGAAATGGTCCTCGGCGGCCAAGTCAACAAAAGCATCGTCAACCTGATCAACCGACATGGCGGCAGCGCCATCGGCCTGACCGGTAAAGACGCCGGGCTGATTCGCGCGAAGAAGCTGACCGTCACCCGCCAGACCCCGGAGATGACCCAGCCGGAAATCATCGACATCGGTCAGGTGGGCGAAGTGGTCGGGATCAACACCGAACTGCTGAACCTGCTGGTCAAAGGCAACTTCATCCCGGTGATCGCACCAATCGGCGTGGGTGAAAACGGCGAGTCGTACAACATCAACGCAGATCTGGTGGCCGGCAAAGTCGCCGAAGCGCTGAAGGCCGAGAAACTGATGCTGCTGACCAACATCGCCGGCCTGATGGATAAGTCTGGCCAGGTATTGACCGGCCTGAGCACCCAACAGGTCGACGACCTGATCGCCGATGGCACCATCTACGGCGGCATGCTGCCGAAGATCCGCTGTGCACTGGAAGCGGTTCAGGGTGGCGTGGGCAGCTCGCTGATCATCGACGGTCGCGTACCGAACGCGATCCTGCTGGAAATCTTCACCGACACCGGTGTGGGTACGCTGATCAGCAATCGCAAGCGTCCCTGATAGCTGAAACACAATAGATCGCAGTCTGCGGCAGCCCCTGCAACACAGCACGAAAGTACTGTAGGAACTGGCGAAGCCTGCGATCTTTTTTGTGTGCGCAAGAAGTGTCCGACAAGAACTAGCGAAACGTCCGACATCTCCCCAGAACAAATCTCCCTAGGATCGTCCCCTCATCCACCGGAGATTTACCCATGCAAAAAGACTATGTTGCTTACGGCAGTGATGTTTCCCCTGGCACCTACGAGTGCGTGGATTGCGGCCACCAGTATTCCAATCAAGCCAAAACCTCGATGCCGCCCTGCCCGCAGTTTCGCAAGACCGCTCACGTTCTGAACGGCTGGAAGATCCTGACCGGACAAGGTGACGCGCCTAATGACCCCTATCCACAGGAAACCGATAAGCCTTCCGGTATCAAGAGCGCCGAGGTCATTACGCCCTCGCACAAAAAATAACCCCGGAGTGCCTGAGCCATGCAGATCTCGTTCACGATCGATGCCGACGCTTTCGAGCAGGAGCAAAAGGAACCGGTCAAAAAGACCTTGCGCATCGGCGACGCGGAAATCGCCCACGCCCTCCAGCGCATCGCCAAGGCCAGCCTGACCGAATACCTGAAAATGCTGGTCGAGGGCGGGATGCCCAGCCGTGCTGACGAGGCTAAACAGGATCGCCTGCTGTATCTGATTCAAAGCTACTTCGGGCAAACATTGCCGACTGAATCGCAGATTTCGACGATTTTTCAGTTGACCCAGAGCCAGAGCAAAACCCTGCTGAAAAACACCGTCTCGCGCTTTCGCAATCAGCTCGACGAAATCCTGCAGCACAGCATGCGCGCGGTCGTCGAGTCTGCGGGACACGCAAAAGATGTCTATCTGGTGGTCATCAGCTCGGACGTGATTCGCGACGAGCTGAACATGCTGATCACCCAGAACGAGCCGACCTTCAAACCCATTACCAAGCGTAAAGGCAGTGCCGGGCAGTTCGAGATCAGTGAAGACTCCCACGATTTATTGTGCAGGACGCTCGGGCTCAATGCCGCTCAGTGACATTGTCGCGGTCAGTGGCTTGCTGCTGACTCTGACCACTTTCATGTTCAATTTGGCTTGGCCGAAGCTCAACGAAGCGTTGTCGCTGGATCAATATCAGTCAGGCGTGCAAGCGAGAAAGCGCAACAGGGAGAAGGTGCGGGATGTTTTTTTCGGTTGTGCGCTGCCACTGACGTGCGCTTTTGCAGCGCTGTTTTACGTCAACCTTCCGGCCGCCGTGCAGATCATCCGCTCCAGCAGGCTGGATTTTTGGGATTTCGATGTCGACCGCACGCTTTACGTGATGGTGGTGACGGCAGTACTGGTATTTGCGTTATTTAATGCCGGATTGACACTGAATTTGCTCAAAAAATGGCGAAGCATGCGTTGAACGCAAACAAAAAGACCCCGTTCAGCCCTGACTGAACGGGGCTTTTTTATCACCGCGAACTTTATGGGAGCGAGCAAGCTCCCACAGGTTTTTCAAAAAGCCGTCAGACGCCGAACTGGGCGCGGTACGCTTCCACGGCTGGCAAATGCTGCTTGAGCTGCGGATCGTCAGCGAGAAACTCCAGCACTTGGTTCAACGAAACAATGCTGATCACCGGAATGCCGAAATCGCGCTCCACTTCCTGGATTGCCGACAACTCACCGTTGCCACGCTCCTGACGGTTCAGGGCGATCAGCACGCCGGCGGCCTTGGCGCCGTCCTGGGAAGCGATGATCTGCATCACTTCGCGGATCGCGGTGCCAGCGGTGATCACGTCGTCGATGATCAGCACGTCGCCCGCCAGCGCAGCGCCGACCAGACTGCCGCCTTCGCCGTGGGCCTTGGCTTCTTTGCGGTTGAAGCACCATGGCAGGTCACGGTCGTGATGCTCGGCCAGTGCGACAGCAGTGGTCGCCGCCAGCGGGATGCCTTTGTAGGCGGGGCCAAACAAAACGTCGAAGGAAATACCGCTTTCGGCAATGGCTGCGGCATAGAAGCGCCCTAGCTGGGCCAAGGCCGAGCCCGTGTTGAACAGGCCGGCGTTGAAGAAGTAAGGACTGGTGCGCCCGGACTTCAGGGTGAACTCACCGAAGCGCAAAACGCCGCGATCGATGGCAAAACGAATGAAATCGCGCTGATACGCTTGCATGAAAAAAACCCCAAATACCACGGATTTAGCTAATTAGCTTGACGCCGTGTATCATACACGCACGCGATTTTTGGGGCCATTTATGCGGATCATCAGTGTGAACGTCAATGGTATTCAGGCTGCAGTCGAGCGTGGTTTGCTCAGTTGGCTGCAAGCTCAGTATGCCGACGTCATCTGCCTGCAGGACACCCGTGCCTCCGCCTTTGAACTGGATGACCCAGCCTTCCAACTGGATGG